>JAWOEV010000115.1:0-6989 GCA_046482565.1 Lentisphaeria bacterium
CTCCAATCGGAAGGGTATCCCCCTTGACGGCTGGCCGATGAGAACCGTTTTACTCTGTTGCTTTGCTATAGAAACAAAAACTTCAGCCGCACCGCTTGTTTCACCATTGATAATTATCGCAGCGGGGGATTGGGTATTTTGTAGAATTTTCCCCGTTGCAACTGCTTGGTTATAGCTTGACCCGCCGCTAAACCGTAAGTCAAACACCGCGGCCTGATAAGGGTCGCCGCCCAGTTGGTCGAGAAATTGTTGCAACTGTTCTGTGTTGTGCTCGTTAAAGGTGGGGATCCGGCAATAAGCCGTATTTTTGCCAACCTCGGTAATCTTGAGACCCCCTCCGTTACCCGATCGCTTTTTTGCTTCAGCAAGTGCCTCATTATAGTTTTGCTCAGTCCCCGGGGGGAGGTACTTTACACTGCTGCCCAAGGTTTCCGTCAGTGCTTTCAGAATCGTGTCTGTCTGTTTGGCGGAAGCGGGATCGAGCAGCTTTTCAGATGCCAGTTTATCCAAAACTTCGCGGATTGTCTTTTGCATCAGCGGGGGGGGAGGGGACGCAGGCTTGTCAGTAACCGCCTGCGCATCGTCAGCCTGCACGCTGTCGCTGTTCGCATCCGCAGTTTGTGCGGTATGTGAGTTATCCGCCGCCGCGCCCATACAGATATTGCCCGGGGGGGGAAGTAGGAGGACAGCCGCATAAAACAACGTTGCAATCCTAAGCATTATCATTGGATTCCAGCCTTCCGTAAGGACTTATATCCCGCAATTCTCGGATGATTTCGGGCATTTTTTCGGTTATAAGGTCAATCTCTTCGCACGTGTTGTACCGTGAAAGACTGAGGCGTACACTGCCGTGCAGCGATATTTCCGGGACGCCCATGGCCCTTAAGACGTGTGACGGTTCAAGCGATCCGGATGTGCAGGCGGAACCGGAGGAGGCGGCAATGTTGAAGCGGTCCAGGTGCAGAAGAATTGATTCACCCTCCACATAGCCGAAGCTGATATTGGTTGTGTTCGGCAGGCGGCTTGCCGGGTTTCCGTTGACGCGGCTGTCGGGGCAGTTTTTCAATAGCGCGCTTTCGAGCCGGTCACGCAGCTCGGCAACTTCGGTCTGCTCGATTTCTAAATTTTTGTGCGCTGACTCAGCGGCCTTGCCGAGCGCCACGATTCCGGGAACGTTTTCAGTGCCGGCGCGTAAGCCGAATTCTTGGTGCCCGCCGATGAGAAATTGGTTGAACGGCGTTCCTTTCTTTACATACAGCGCCCCTACGCCTTTCGGAGCATGCAGTTTATGGCCGCTTAAAGCCAGAAAGTCAATATTGGCTTTGGCCAGGTTTACCGGTTCTTTGCCGACATACTGAACTGCGTCTGTATGAAACAGCGCTCCATTCTGATGGGCAATCTCAGCCGCCTCGATGGCCGGATAAATATTGCCGGTCTCGTTATTTGCCCACATCACCGAGACCAGCGCTGTGTCATCGGTTACCATGCGGCAGAGGGCGTCCATACAGAGTTGTCCCTTATGGTTTACCGGTGCAAACTCGACATGATATCCTCGTTGCTGCAACACCTTCGCCATGCCCAGAACGGCGGGATGCTCCACCCTGGTTGTCACAACTTTGCGGCGCTTAACATCGTTTTCCAGGGCGCTGAGAATTGCGGCATTGTCGGCTTCGGTGCCACAGCTGGTGAAAATGATCTCCTCCGGGCTTGCCGCCCCTACCAGAGCGGCGACTTGTTCACGCGCCTTTTCAATCGCCTGGCTGACCTGACCGCCGAAGTGGTGAATACTGGACGGATTACCGTAAAACTCAGTCAGGTACGGCATCATCGCGTCTATAACTTCCGGGTCAACCCGGGTAGTGGCATTGTTGTCGACGTATATGACCTCGCTTTTCGACATTATGCTTCCTCCGCTTCCTGTACTTCGATATTATCGCTGACCAACTCCTTCAACTTGGCCTCCACCCAGCGCTTTAACGTAATATGTGCACTCGGGCACCCCGCACAACTGCCTTTTAATTGAACAAACACCTTGTCGCCGTCAATATCAACCAGCTCCAAGTCGCCGCCATCGGCCTGCAGAGCCGGGCGAATATCTTCGTCAATGGCCGTTTGTATACGGCTGATTTTTTGCAGGTTGGTCATTTTCGCGGGCTTGCCTTCTCCTCCCCCTGCCGTTTCCCGGTTTTCCCGCTCCTGTTCTCCGCGAACATCGTCAAGTATATTCTGAAGTTCGGGCTTACAGCCCCCGCAACCCCCCCCGGCCTTGCAATAATGAGTGATTTCGTCAACCGTGGTCAAGTTATTGGCTTTGATAACATCGCGGATTTTACGTTCGGTAACGCTGAAGCAGTAACAGACCGTTCTGTCCAGCCCTTGTGGATCATACTCTCCTTCGGTTTCCTGCTCGCTGGAGGTCATGTGCCCGTCGCTTTCACCGCGCAGATTAGCCAAGGCGGCCTGCAACGCTTCCATGCCCATAACCGAGCAGTGCATTTTCTCTTCCGGCAGCTCACCCAGAAAACCGGCTATATCCTGATTGCTTACTTGCTCAGCTTCTTCCAGGGTTTTGCCTTTGACAAGGTCAGTGAGAGCCGACGCGCTGGCTATCGCACTGGCGCACCCGAAGGTCTGAAATTTTATGTCTTCAATGTGCTTCCCGTCCTCGGAAAGTTGCAAATAAAGTTTCAACGCATCGCCGCAGGTGATGTTACCTACCTCGCCAACCCCGTCCGGTTTCTCTATTTCACCCACGTTATGCGGATGAAGGAAATGTTCCATAACTTTTTCTGTATAATTCCACATTTTTAACCCCTTTAAGTCTGCAGACTTTGAAAGTCAAACACTCAACTGACTGATACTCAAATAACCAACCTATTATAGTTGACTAAATTTATAAACTAATGTTCCGCAACGTTGTTTGAAAAACCGTAATTACGCTGTTTTTGAGGCACGCATTCAGCTTGATTAAACCGATATTTGCCCGAAACAACCGAACCGTGTCGAAGCCTCAATTCTTCAGACTATATGCCTTCAAAACCGCTCATTCAAGGTGTGATGCGGCGGTTCCGACAATTCCCTGGCTATGAGTTGATACACAGGTTCGCGGTATTCTGCGCTTTCATTAAGCAGGTGGTGGAAGGCCCCTGGAATACGCTTGGTTGTGCTGTTGGGAAATTTTCGTTTGAGAAACTCAAGGTTATATTTCCATGACAAGACACTGTCTTTTGTCCCTTGTACCACAAGAACATCGGCGTTGTTTACCGGCCATTGCTCGACTTCTTCATTCCATTTTTTCAGAGCGTTAATCCAGCAAAACGGTACGGCTGAACAGGTCAGGGGCGCAACATGCTTCAAAAATCGCTGAAAATCCGGATCATGCGTTATGCGGCGCTGCACACGGTGTACGCGGTCGATAAAAAAGCCTGCGACTCTTTTGCTCAGCTGGGAAATATGCCAGGCATAAGACCGCACAAGCGGTGCCACTAGAATACCTGCCTCTAAACGACTCGCCCCGTTCCCGTTCCTCTGCATATATTCCATGATAGTTGAGGCGCCGGTACTGTGCCCGACTGCAGAGTACGGGGCGGGCATTCGCTCCCCGGCAAGGCCGAGTATATCCGCAAATATATGCCCGTAAGAGTGAAAGCTGTCGATGTCTGCAGGCTCACCGCTGGAGAGGCCGTGTCCCGGCAGGTCCCAGAGAACTACTGCATAGCCCTGTTCCAGGAGAAAGTGTGTAAAGGGAGCATAAAGAGCGCTGTGGTCCAGGTAGCCGTGGCAAAGTATAACGGTTCCCTTGGCCTGGTCTTCAGGTTGTACCAAGTGCACAAATATACAGTACCCCCGGGAGGAGAGGCCGCCGAACGTGTGCCTCGATTTGTCGGAATTGAGTTTGAAGAACTGCAAATACTTCAGGCTCGTTTCACAAAGGTTTCCCGGTTGTGCTGTATCGATTGACGCAAGCCCCGGGGGTATTCGCCTGAACTCCCGGTCTAAGGCATCTTTTTTTTCGTGAACTTCCTGTAAGTGCATGTTATTAAAAATTATGAATTGCGAATCACAAATTACAAGTATTGCGGCCCGGTCCAGGCGTATTACAATAAGGATGCGATACGGTGTCCCGGTTCAACCGTGATTTTTAGATTTGCGTATCAGTTAAGCAAAATACGAATGCCAATTCCCGCTGACATTAAAAAACTGCCGATTGCTCAGGTTCTCGGAAAACTGCAAAGTGAACTTTCGCAAAGTCCCAATGCGGTTCTGCAGGCTGAACCCGGGGCTGGTAAAACCACCGGAGTCCCCTTGGCTTTGCTGGATCAGGCATGGTTGCAGAATCAGCGCATTATCATGCTGGAACCTAGGCGGTTGGCCGCTCGCGCGGCCGCTTTCCGAATGGCCGAGTTGTTAGGGGAGGAGGTCGGACAGACCGTCGGCTATCGTATGCGGCTTGATAATCGGGCGGGACCGGATACTCGTCTTCTCGTGGTTACGGAGGGGGTTCTCACCCGCATGCTCCATGAAGATCCGGCTCTGGAGAATGTCGGCGTGATTATCTTTGATGAATATCACGAGCGCAGCTTGAATGCCGACCTCGGGTTGGCCTTAACCCTGGATATACAGAAAATGTGGCGCCCGGAATTGCGCCTCCTGGTGATGTCGGCAACCCTGGAAGCCGAACGCGTGGCCGATATACTCGATACGGCCGCAATTATTAAAACGCCGGGCAGAGTGTTTCCCGTTACTGTCAAGCATACCGATGTTAAAAACAGTAAAAATGACCAGGTTACCGCCGTCGCCAGGCTCATACAGCGTGCTGTCAATGAAGACTCAGGAAGTATCCTAGCCTTCCTGCCGGGTGCCCGCGCAATTCATCGTGTTCACCGGGCGCTCAAAGAGATGGGGCTGACAACTAAGCCTGAATTGCATGTAGCCGCCCTTTACGGCAGTTTGCCGCGGCATGCCCAGCTGGGGGCCATTGCCGCGCCGCCACCGGGCATCAGAAAAATTGTGCTGGCTACGGATATTGCCGAGACCAGCCTGACCATAGAGGGTGTCCGGGTGGTAGTCGATTCCGGGCTTCGCAAAGTACCGCGCTTCGATCCCCGTACCGGCATGACCCGCCTGGAAACCCTGCCGATCAGCCGAGCATCATCCGAACAACGTCGCGGCCGGGCAGGGCGTATTGAGCCGGGGGTCTGTTATCGGGCGTGGTCAGCCGCCGCGCATGCCTCCCGCCCGGAGTTTGACGAACCGGAGATTCTGAATGCGGACCTGGCCTCACTGGCTTTGGATCTGGCTGACTGGGGGGTTGGCGAACCAACACAGCTCAAGTGGCTGGATGCGCCCTCGGCCAGTGCATACGGGCAGGCAGGTGATCTTCTGATTACCCTCAATGCTCTGGACCGTGACGGCAGAATCACCGCGCATGGACGCGCCATCCAGAAGCTGGGGGTCCATCCGCGCCTGGGGCACATGATGTTAAAGTCAAAAGAGCTCGACCTAGGCGTGACAAGCTGCTTCCTGGCTGCCCTGCTGAGTGAGCGCGATATGCTCTTTTCAGCCGCCGGCCCCGCCGATCCTGATGTCGCACTGCGCTTAGAAGCACTCCAATTTCAGAAAAACGCCGGCCCTGAACGGAAGTCAATTGCAAACCATCGGATTGACCGGAAAGCAGGCCGAAACATTTGCCGGATCGCCCGGCGCTGGCAGCAACAACTGAAGATGAAAAACGGAAAAATTAAACCCGCCGAAGGCGGCCTGGCCTTGGCCTTCGCATACCCGGACCGGATCGCCCGGCAACGACAAGGCAGGTCGGGTCATTTCCTGTTGGCCAACGGACGCGGGGCTCGATTGCCGGATGCCCTTCCCCTCGCTAAATCAAAATATCTGGTCGTCGCCGACCTCGAAGATCAGGGACGGGATGCGCTCATCAGAATGGCCGCGGCTCTCGATGAGGAGGAGCTTGCAACACATTTCAAAGAGTCAATTGAAAGCATCGAAACGATTCAATGGGACGCCCAGCAGGAACGCGTGACGGCCCACCGGGAATGGCGCCTCGGAAAATTAACCGTGCGGCAAGCGCCTGTAACCAATCCGGATCCGCAGAAAGTTTCCAACGCGCTTTTGCAGGGCCTTCGGGATAAAGGGATCAATGCGCTTCCCTGGTCTCGGGAAACCCGTAACCTGCAAGCCCGTATGATCTTTCTGCGCAACACCTTCGGTGAAGACTGGCCGGATGTTTCGGAGGCTCAGCTGGTCAATAATATGGAGCAATGGCTCCTGCCTTTTCTGCAGGGAATTACCAAGCTTGATGACCTTAAAGATTTGGATCTCAGCGCCTGCCTGCTTGCAATGCTGACTTGGGAACAACGGCGCCAGCTTGATGATCTGGCACCGAGCCGCCTGCAAGTCCCCAGCGGGTCTGAAGTAAGGCTGGATTACAGGAGTAAAGACCTCCCGGTCCTGGCCGTCCGCCTGCAGGAAATGTTCGGTGCCCGGCAAACCCCCCGGGTTGGCGGTGGTCGCGTGCCGGTCCTGATTCAGCTTTTATCGCCGGCCCGCCGGCCTGTGCAAACCACGCAGGACCTGGAAAACTTCTGGAAAGAAACCTACGAGCAGGTGCGGAAAGACTTACGAGGGCGCTACCCCAAACACTACTGGCCCGAAAACCCCCTCACGGCTGCCCCCACAAAACATGCCAAACCCCGGAATTAAATTCGCCTGAGCGAGACTTTCATAAACCACGCCGTATACGGTCAATGAACCCGCACCCCACTTGTCAGTAGGGGCAGCCTCGCCGAGGCGCCCCCGTGCCCGCCCAAACTTTGGCCATATACCTTTGCGAAGTGTTAAATCGATGGGCCGGGCTAATGGAGACCGACGCAATAATTTATGGCCCTTTGATACCCTGATCAAGAAAATGGCAGTATAGTAGAATAGAATCTTAATAAAAAAGGAGAGGTGCAGACATGAAAAGAGTCAAAGAC
>JAWOEV010000135.1:0-3418 GCA_046482565.1 Lentisphaeria bacterium
TGATCAGCTCGGAAGAGTTGGTGCGCGATACCGCGCATAAACTGTACGATGCGATCGCGAACTTGTCTGGTTAGACGCCATGCGAAATAAGCACGGGCATGGGTGCGATACCTTTTCGCATGGCGTCTGGTTAGCTACTCCGCGAAAAGGTTTCGTACCCACTGTCAGTAGGGGCAGTCTCGCCGAGGCCCCCTCCGCCCGCCCAGTCAGAGACGATTTCGGCGTTCATGTTCAGGCCCGTTTCGGGAAGTTCTTGACGATTTGCAGAACCTCTCGCGCCCAAGCGCATTCACACTTTCGGGGGCACGGGTACAGGTTGCTTTGCTGCAGGCAATGTTCCGGGCAGTTATCAGTGCCGGCGAGGTTCTCTTTGTAAACCGGCCCTTCGTACAAACTACGAAAATACTCGGCTTCCACCGCTAAAGTAGTCCCGCATTGGGGTGTTTCGTGATTGAACAGCAGTAAGCCGAGTTCCGGCGCGGCGAAGTTGACTTGGTATCCCTGAAGCCGCACCCTCGGGTCCCCGAGCAGGTTGTCAAGTGTATTCCATACGGTCCCGCAGGCTGGACAGACTTTAAGCGGTTCGCTTTTCAGGTTAGGGGCTTTCGGGGGCATTGTAATTTCCTTCTGTTATTATTACTTTACTCTATGTCTCTCAATTTGTATTGCAATATGAAGGATGCTCAAGGGGGTAATGCGTATGGCGCTGAATCGGAATTTAATTCACAACTTGGCTCGCGCGGCACTGAGTGAAGACAGTGGAAGCGGTGATGCCACCACCTTGGCGGTTGTTCCCGAGGGGTTGCAGGTGGAAGGAGTGATAAAAAGCCGGGAAAAATGTGTGTGCGCCGGCTTGCCGCTTGTCCATGCCGTGTACAGTGAGCTTGATAAAGATATATACATTGAGGATGCCGTTGCCGAAGGTGAAATGTGTGCCGCAGGCACGGTCCTGGCCCGGATTACCGGAAATGCCCGAGCGATGCTTACCGGCGAGCGCATAGTCCTGAATTTTTTACAGCGTCTCTCCGGGATCGCCACACTGACACGTCAATACGTGGAGGCCACCGGCCGTCATCATACGAAAATCTTGGACACTCGCAAAACCACACCCGGGTTGCGAGTCCTGGAAAAATATGCGGTAAAACAGGGTGGGGGAGAAAATCACCGCTTTGGGCTTTATGATCGTATAATGATCAAAGACAACCACCGGCTGCTCGCCAACCTCGAAGGGCCCGGGGGGATTCGGCGGGCCGTCGAGGCATGTCGGGAAAAATATCCGGCACTGGACGTCGAAGTGGAAGCGGATACGCTTGAAGACGTCGCGGCAGCCTTGCAGGCCGGTGCGGATTATATCATGCTTGACAACATGGACAACGAAGAGATGAAAAGTGCGGTTGAAATGATTGAAGGCAATGCCCTCATAGAAGCAAGCGGCGGTGTAATCCTAGAGCGTATCCCCGAAATAGCGGCAACTGGGGTGGACTTCATTTCAGTCGGGGCTTTGACTCATTCCGCCCCGGCTATAGACATCGGGCTGGATATCAATTTGGGGTGATATTATCGCGAAATAAGACCAGCCTTGCCCCAAACCAAGTTATAGCCCAAGTTTCTCAAAAATTTTGTTTTAATGCTTAGCGATACCGATCGCCTTTTTCAGCCACGCTTCAGAAGATATTGCACTTCCACTTCTTTCGTGGCCGGGATAATCCAGGTTCTGTAGAGTTTTACAATGACCTCAGGCTCAATGTGATATTCATCGGTACTGGCATTGAGTTCCTGCAGGTACAGCTCGGCTTTCCGCCGGACTCGTTCGAGAACTTGCTGTTCGACCGGTGCATCAGTGATTGCTTCGGCTATGCTGCCGGCGTCTTTCGCCTTGACCAGCTGATCAAACTGCGTTGCGTTTTTCCGATATTTACCTTCGGCTACGAACATCCCGTAATGTATGCGTTTTGAGATGGCCTGCAGGCAGGTCACGTCGGCGACTGCGCATGAGCCGTACTGGTGGTCATCATCGGGAGCACAGATCAGGGGGATAGCGTCCTCGGTGTAGGAGGCCCAGACGTTGCGGTTCAGGTTGACCGGGTGCGCATGCAGAGGATTATCATCATACCGCAGTTCCGGCAGAACCGGTTCCGGAAGGTCATCAAAGAACGGGTACTCATCCGGGCTGGTGTAACGGCGCATACGGGCGTGGATACGCTCGGTTTCATGCAGGAGATAACCGACCAGGCTTTCCGTTTCATCAAGATCCGCAAAGGCCCCCGGGGCATAGATGACCGGATTCCGCCTGAATTGGACCCGCTCAATCAAGGCGAAAAGAATGGTTTCTTCAAGCCTTATCAAGACATTCCGAATATTGCTGATTTGTAATTGTTTGTTCATCGTTTAACGCGGGCACTGCCGCCGCTCACCAGAGCTTCCACTTCACTGAGGCGCGCCATTGTGGTATCCCCGGGGGTGGTCATGGCCAGAGCCCCGTGTGCCGCCCCGTATTCCACCGCTTCGGCCGCTGATGTACCACTCAGGAATCCGTAGATTAAACCCGAGGCGAATGAATCACCGCCCCCTACCCGGTCATATATCTCCAGATCCGGGCGCGGTGTGGCCTGGTGGAATTCACCGTCCATGTAGCAAATGGCGCTCCAGTCATTGACGCAGGCGGTTTTGACGCCGCGCAACGTGGTGGCGACGGCTTCGAAATTAGGGAAGGCGTCAACCGCTTTTTGAATCATTTTTTTAAAGTTGGCCGGGTCCAGCTTTGAGCAATTGTCATCCAGTCCTTCGACTTGGAATCCAAGCGCCTTGGTAAAATCCTCTTCGTTCCCGATCATTACATCTATGTAGGGTGCCAATTCCCGGTTCGTGCGAATCGCCGCTTCACTGCCACCGTATGAATTCCAGAGGCTGGCCCGGTAGTTTAAGTCATAGCTGACAATGGTACCGTTCTCCTGGGCGCAGGCCATGGCTTCTTTGGCTACTTCGGATGTGTGTTCACCCAGGGCACCGAATATGCCACCGCAATGGAACCAGCGCGCCCCTTCGTCCTTGAAAATTTTTTCCCAGTCAATATCGCCGGGCTTGAGTTGGCTGGCCGCGGTATGGCCGCGGTCGGCGACTCCGACCGCGCCGCGCACTCCAAACCCCTTCTCCGTAAAGTTCAGGCCATTGCGGGCCGCCCGCCCCACACTGTCAAAGGGTACCCACTTCACATGGCTCATATCCACGCCGCCCTGCAGGATGAAGTCCTCCAAGAGTCGGCCTACGCCGTTATCGACAAAGGCGATAACATTCGTATTTGTCCCGGTGGTAGGCGATATCAGAGGCAAAATACGTGGTCTGGCCGTTGTTGCGTACCACCACGCGGTCCTTTTCATCTCCGAAAGACG
Organism: Lentisphaeria bacterium; assembly: GCA_046482565.1. GTDB lineage: Bacteria > Verrucomicrobiota > Lentisphaeria > Oligosphaerales > MVZH01 > JAWOEV01. The sequence continues at coordinate 3,390 of JAWOEV010000135.1, forward strand.
CGGCGCAAAACCATTGGGCGCCGTCTTCT
>JAWOEV010000183.1:0-12764 GCA_046482565.1 Lentisphaeria bacterium
AAGACGTACGAAAGATTTATTCGGAGAAACGAGCGGCTGCGCACAAAAAACGCCGGGATATTAAGGAGGCAACAGGTTGTCGCAAACTTTCGTCCGCAGATATGGACAAGGTTGCCAATTGCTATAAATTCACCGGCACGCAATGGCAAAATTGGTTGACAAAATTTAAATCCGGTTGGGCCGCCCCAAACCACAAAAAACTTGATCCGCCTTCCAATTCGGGGAGAAGTCGCTACTGCCGTCCAGCTTTGAGAATTGTGCGGGATCTTATATTGTCAGGACAATCACCGCGGAAATTCCATGAAAAAAAAGTGTCAGCATGTACTAATACCAACCCTGAGAAAGGGCTTGTCGCCGATGATTTCGCATTCTTATTGGATATGCCGGAGGAATGGGAAGCAATATACATCCCCCAAAGATCCCTAGTGGAACAATACGGACAAGGCAGCGATGACCAAGAGGACGCGATCAAAAATCTCATTGCTTCTCACAACGATCCGATTGTTCGCCACCGGCTCTCTATGTTTCACGAGAAGTTGCAAAATTTGACAAAGGAGTTTGGCGAGCCGGACCATGTGGTTCTTGAGTTTATTCGAGAAGATTTCATGGGGGAAAAAGCAAAAGACCGGCTTCATAGATTTCAGGAGGATCGCAGAAAAGAGCGAAATCGTGCTCGCAAAAAAATGGAGGGGACAAATGCCTCCGGACGCAGAAGCCTTTTGAAGTTGCAGTTGCATGAACAGCAAAACGGCATATGTCTTTACACCGGTAAATGCCTGGCCTTTGATGAACTCAACGAACTTGAGATCGATCATGCCGTACCCCGCCGGGGTCAGTACAATGGATCTGATTCCATTATCAACAAGGTTCTGACACACGCCGACACCAACCGCAACAAAGGCGACCGTACACCGTATGAATATTTGACTGCCCGCCGAGAATGGCAGGCTTTCTGTGAACGGGTTGACAAGAAGAAGAAAACCTTAGGCCGTAAAAAGGTCGCTTTGCTTACCGCCGAAAAACCGGAAGAACTGGACGAAAAATATACTTCACTGGCGGAAACCGCCTGGATAGCGAGAAATGCCCGGTCGATCACCTGTTTGATGTACGGTTGGCAACCGGGGAAAAAGGCGGAAAGACGCCGGGTAAGTGTAATCAACGGTGGTTTAACCGCCCGCATTCGGCGAAAATACAAAATAGATTCATTACTGGCACCGGACGAAAGCGATCCGGACAAAATTATGAAGAAAAACCGGGATGATGCCCGGCACCATGCCCTGGATGCTATGGTTTTGAGCTACATACCGGAGTGGGCGCGAAATCCGGACCTCGAGGAAAAACTGGAGTTACCGGAAGGTGTTCATCGCGACTATCTTGCCCGAAAATTAAATTCGGTCATGCCCATACCCGCCGCCACGCAAAAAGCAGACTTGGAAGAAATGATATATGCAAAGCGCCAAAGAGATGAACGCCCCGTTGCTGTAAAGCGCGAATCGCTTTTGGAACTCGGCGGCATTGAAAATAAGTTTTCTCCGAAGAAAGCGACAGGAAATGCAAAACAGATTTTGGATGCTAATATTCGAAAACAAGTGCTCCAGTTTCTAGATAATGAGCCTGACTGGAATAGTTGGCAAAGCTTTATTGAGAATCTAACCCAGTCTCCCCATGGGGGTGCTGCCGTTAAAAAAGTCGCCATGCTCAAAGGGGCAATCAATGAGTATGGTGACTTGTCCAAAGACCGCGGCCATATGCGTGGACAATACAGGCGCGGCAAACAACACCAAGGACAGTTCATCTACAAGGATAAAAGAGGACACTACAGGGTTAGGCCTGTCTATGTGTACGAATCGCGTCGAAAAGTCGAGGAAGAGTTACGTGAAAAGGGCTTTGGCGTATTTGGCTTTTTCTTCTCTAATTGTGTCATTGAAATAGACAAACCCATAAAACTGGCCAAAGGAACGATACCAGCTGGGAAATATGTTATGAGCTCGCTTTGGACTGACCGCCGTGCAAAGCTGGAAAGTCCACTGCCTTTGCTCAAAAATCCTGTATCTCTAAAGAAGCTCATGCGTGCCGGCATGCATCGCGTAAAGGAGTAGTGACTCGTGAGTCATCACATGTTGCACATTCTAACCGCTGGTGCAGTATTGCGAAAACAACGCGGAAATGTGGTCTTTGAATGCAGGGCGAGCAATACTAGAAGACAATTGCCGTTGGAAGATATCCGGGCTATAATCATTGCCGCCCGTGGAGTTACACTTACACCTGATCTTTTACGCGAACTGATGGATCATAACACGATAGTACTTCACTGTGACCATTCATTTAAACCGGTTGGGGTTACCGCAAGCTTGAACCGAACTGTTAATCGCGACGCGCTTCTCAACCAAGTCAATACCAATCTGAAACTTCATGAGCGGTTATGGAAAAGAGTTCTGACAACAAAGATTTCCAATCAAGCGGGATTGCTAAAAGGGCTGGGATTTGAGAATGCTTTCCTTACGCGGCAACTGCACAATTCGACTCTTGATGAGGCGTCGGCGGCAAGGTTCTATTGGCAGGGATTTTTTGCCGCCCTAGGAGTGTCAGGCACTCGACGGCGACGGGATTTGGACAGCCCGCCTAATGCATGCCTAAACTACGGATATGCGGTCGCGCAGGCTCTCGTGCATCGAAGCATTATAGCGCATGGATTAACACCGGCGATCGGTTTGCATCACGTTACAAGATACGACGCGGATCCTATGGTATATGATCTTATGGAACCCGTGCGCCCTTTCGTTGACGGCATGCTGGCCGACTATGTATTTCAGGGCCATTCCATGGCAGAAAAAGCAGCCGACATGCGAGATTGGTGCCGTCATGTGGCAACCAACCTGATGGGGGTGGATGTTCCCCATAAGCGTGGCCCCAAAAAACTTATCGACGCAATTGATCATTATGTATCGTGCATCGAACAGTGTTTCCGGGCAAAGTCCGTTAAGAATTACTGGGGGCCGAAGTTAAAATTATGAGGAGCGGATATCGTATGGGGTGGATAATGGTCATGTTTGATCTACCGGTCAAGACCAAGATTGAGCGTCAAGCCGCCACAGCATTTCGTAAAGCCCTCCAGGACGACGGATATATGATGATAAATTTCTCCGTTTACGCCCGCCCGTGCGTAACATGGGAGAGGATGAAAAAACACGAGAAACGATTACACCTGATTGTTCCACACGCAGGTGACGTCAAAGCCTTTTTCCTGACCGATAAGCAATGGAAAAATGCCCTGACTGTGGTGGGCAAAGATTACGCAGACACCCACAAACAACAGAACCCGAATATGCCGCAGCAACTTGAGTTCTGGTGAAAAATTCGACTGGGATGTACAGGTGACTTCAATGAAGAGTCAGAGCTGTAATCACAGTCTATTCAGTTAAGACTTGACTCAAAGTCTATTAATTATTATTTATAATAGCAGGTTTCTTCCCTCTTTGCAAATGGTTATCAGGTTTATTTTACGCCCCTTATACGACTTTAGGTAAATCTACCTGATGAAGTGAGTCAAGTCAAAACCAAATTGTTGGCAATTCTGGAGGTGATCAAGGTAAATCTACCTGATGAAGTGAGTCAAGTCAAAACGGTTGGAGAGGGCATTTGTACAACCCGGAAGATAAATCTACCTGATTCGATCCTTGCGGTGCAACGATTTATAGCCCAAACTAGATAATTGCCATGTAATTACGGTGGACGACCGTATCGTAGGCATCGTAGTGGAGTATGTCCCTGATTTCAGCGGTCTGACAACCCTTTATTTGCCGCACTTCATCGGCATTATAATTTGTCACACCACGGGCAATTTCCAGATTGTCGACCGTGCATATCCGGACTGTATCCCCGCGCTTGAAGTCGCCTGACACATCGATTACGCCGCTGGGCAGAAGGCTGCGACCTTTACTTGCTACGGCCTCAGCCGCGCCCGAATCAACCGTAATATCGCCCCTGAAATCAGCAAAAAAGGCTAAAAAGCGTTGGTGACCATGCATACGCTTGGGCTTGGCGGCAGTAAATAGCGTGCCGACATCATCCCCGGCCATGATCTTTTTCAAAATATTAAATTCTGAACCGTCGGCAATCCAGAGATTTTCTCCAGCCTTGACGACTGAACTGGCGGCATTCAACTTCGTGGCCATCCCCCCGACGGAAAACTTTTGGTCAGCCGTATCCCCCGCCATGCTTCGCACATACGGACCGATATTCTTGACCACTGATATCCGAGCTCCGAGCCCGTTTTCCTTAAGTTCGCGCAAGCCGTCAACCGAAGTCAGCATAATAGTTAAATCGGCCCTTACCATCACCGCGACCAGGGCGGCCAGCATATCATTATCGCCAAATTTAATCTCATCGACTCTGACTGAGTCGTTTTCATTGATCACGGGGAGCACACCGCTGTTCAGCATGGAATCCAGGCATGATGTCACGTTGAGGTGTCGTTCCCGGTTTTGAACATCATCCGCTGTGAGCAGGATCTGGCCACTGTGAAAACCGAACTGTTCACAAGCCGTTTCATAAAGGTACATCAAGCGGCACTGACCAACCGCCGCGTGCGACTGAAGTTGCGGGAGCAGTCGGGGGCGTTTCTCGGTATTCAACACGCCCATACCGGCCCCGATGGCACCGGAAGACACCAAGATTACATCCACCCCCTCAGCCCGTAAATCAGCAATAGCCTTGACCAGTTCATATACCCGCTGCGCTTTTGAGGCGCCGTCGATATCGGTTAACAGCCGCGTCCCGACTTTTATGACAACTTTGCGCGCATCACGCAAAGCAAGAGCGCGTTCGCCGGTGTCTTTGCGGACAGTTTCCCGGGAATGATTGCTCATGGCTGACTACGCTTTGCTGACTCGCTCAGCATATTCTCCGGTGCGCGTATCAATCTTAACCGCATCACCTTCATTAACAAAGAGGGGAACTTGCAGCTCATACCCGTTTTCAAGGTAAGCGGTCTTAGTCACATTGGTTGCAGTATCGCCGCGCACTCCGGGTTCGGTTTTGGCAATCGTATCCTCAACAAAGAACGGGAGGGTTACATCTACCGGCTTATCTTTGTAAAAAAGAATCTTACACTCAGTATCAGGTTTCAGAAAATGGGTTTTATCCCCGAGGAGTTCTTTTTCGACCAGTACCTGCTCATAGGTTTCGGCGTGCAGGAAAACATACTGGTCTTTATCGACATAGGAAAAAATCATGTCTTCTTCCCGCAAATCCGGACGCCCTATCTTGTCATCCGAGCGATAAGTCCGGTCGAAAGTCGTGCCGTTAATCATATTTTTCAATTTGCAGCGATAAAGCGCCTGCCCCTTGCCGGGTTTACGAAAATCAAACTCAACGATTTCATACGGCTCGTCATCAATTTCTACTTTTAATCCTTTACGAAGGTCGGAGGCTGTATACATGTAGTGTTTTATGTCCTTTGCTGAAAGTTTAAGGCAAATTATACCAAGATTAACTTATATAGCTTAATTTATGCGGTGAAAAAGTCAATGCTCTGGACGCTCCGCAGTGAGTCACTTATATTGCAGGATGAAATACTTATTACATGAATTAGAAGACAAGTTAGGGTATCGATTCAGTAATTTGGATCTTCTCAAAAGAGCCCTCACACATCCCTCATACGCGGCGGAACGCCGTTCCTCACCGGCTCATAACCAACGGCTGGAATTTTTCGGGGATGCGGTTCTGCAGATAGTGGTAACGGAATTGTTGTTTTACGCGCATCCTGATTTGCAGGAAGGCGCTTTATCCAAGCTGCGCTCCGCAGTTACCAATGAAGACGCTCTGGTTCATTTTGCCCATGATATTGAACTGGGTAAATATCTCTTTCTGGGTAAAGGCGAAGAGCAATCCGGCGGACGGGATCGGATATCCAATCTGGCCGATGCTATGGAAGCAGTACTGGGAGCGCTGTATTTGGACGGCGGCATGAAAGTTGTCAAACGCTTTTTGAACCGCCAGATTGACCACATCATCAGCAAACCTCAGGTGCTCCTCAGGACAGAGAACCCCAAAGGCGCATTGCAGGAGCTTGCCCAGCATATGTACCAGAAGGCACCGGAATATGAGGTCGTCAAGGTTACCGGCCCGGAACACGCTCCGGAATTTGAGGTGACGGTGGCTTTAGACAATGAAACCGTGGCCCGCGCCACCGCCCGCAGTCGGAAAAAAGCCGAGAAAAACGCCGCGTTCAAAGCCCTCGAAGAGCTGACTGAAAAGCGCTCCGCCGAAAAGACAAAATCTCATCCGAAATAGGCACGAGCATGGGCCTGATACCTTTTCGCGGACGGTCTTGTTATAAAACTACACTTTGTAAGCCGGTGCATAATCTCATTTTTCACCCGGCGGGCGAAGCAACAGCATCACATCCGCCTACCCCGAATTTCGCATAAATTCGGGCTAAAACAAAATTTTTGAGAAATTTTGTGTCATAACTCGTTGAATTGCAACAAAAGCACCGTTAAATTACGCAATGTAGTGCCACAAGAAAAGCGGGATAGCTCCACCGAAGTATGGCAGGTTGTCGATCACAAAAAAAGCCCCCGGCTTGCTCAAGCCGGGGGCTTTGGTGTTTTTCGGAGGCATTATACACTCCGCTGATCTTTACAGATCGAACGGGCTTACGTAGGTACCTTTCTCGTCCCGCAGCGCTTCAAGACGCTCGCGCTGACCCTGCATCTCACGGTTATACGCCTCGGGTAGGTCGTTAACCGTAGCAAAGATTTCGTCCATTCGGTCATGCTTCGCCAGAAGTTCCGGTATCCGGATCGTGAATTGCTTCACGTAATCTTCTTTGGTGTATTCAACATTACGAACTTCCTTGAAGATTTTCTTGATATCCTCGTAAATGGGGATCATGCCGCAACCGGCTTCCAGAGCATCGACATCACCGTGAACCCGCAATTCCATCCACTTCACCCAGACAGCTTTGTCCAGCTTACTGTTGAGGAACTTGCCGTTCTCTTTGATGAAGTAGTTAGTACCGAAGACCTTCGGGCGCTCGATTTCTTTGGCGAATTCGAGATTGTTCTGGATATAATGGCCGACTGACATCGACAGGAAATCCATGTTGGACATAACGTTCCATTTACGGACGCCTTCCTGGCCAATAGTAGCGGAGGTTGTTTCTGACTCAAGGGTTGCCCCCATTGTGCAGACACCGTGTTCCCAGCTATAGGCCTCCCGGACCGGCACGTTGGTGTCGGAATCCCGACCGCCATAGATAATCCCGCCGACCGGCAGACCGTTGGGATCATCCCAATCGGGGTCTTTATTCTCGAGATCGTCCATACGAACGGTATAGCGGGCATTTTTATGGGACGGGGGGGCTTCACGACCGTCCGGTCCTTTCATACCTTCATGCCACTCGCCACAGTAGTTGATTCCTTCGCTGGGGATATCTTCCCCCATTCCCACCCAATAGGGGTTGCCGTCTTTTACCAGGACATTACCGAAGATAACTTCGCCCGGTTTATGGAGAACTTTCCAGATTATCGGGTCGTCATCCTTGTTCACATCGGTGATAATACCGAAAATCCCGCTTTCTACGTTAGCGGCTCGGAATTCGCCGTCAATTACCCGGAAGTAAGCCAAGTCGTCACCGACAATGTTTTCCCCGGGTATCATTGCGGTTGAGGTTTTACCGCAGGCGGAGGGGAATGCACCGCAAAGATAGGTTTCGCGGTTGTTCGGGCCGTTAGCGCGCATGATGAACATGTGCTCAGCCAACCAGCCTTCGCGGTCTGCTTTACGCAATGCGAGGCGCAGGGACAGCTTTTTCAGGCCGACCGTGTTACCGGCATACTGGGTATTAACAGACATGACGGTATTTTGGGTGTAGTCCATATAAACCCGGTTTTTGTCCGGATGCTTGGAGGCCATGCGTTCGTCAACTTCACCGGTAGCATGGCGGAATTTGAAAAATTCAAAGCTGTCTGAGGCGGCAGACTGGCGTTTGAACTCTTCATAACCCTTCCGGTAGAGGATATCCTCCGAATGGATAACGTAGGCGGAATCCGTAATCTGGAGACAGGGGATGGCAAACTCCGAGTTGACCGGGCCGAGGCAGAAGAAGCGGACCAGCATTTGGCGCCCCTTGTAAGAACCGCGCTGGAGGTCTTCCATTTCTTGCATCCCTTCCTCACGATCCATCTGGTTCAGCTTGGAATCCAGAGACACGTCTTTCGGGACCAGATACTTGGTCACGTCTTTCTTACGGGCTTGGTCATAGTACCCATCGAAATGCGCCGTGTGGCCGGGACTATTCAAGGCAACTTCTTCCCGGTTCTTTTTAGCGAGTTCCCGGCAGTAATGCTGGGTTTCCTCAGAATCGTCGCCGACATATACCGAATCCGGTCCTAAGAGCTCGACGGCATAGCCGATAAACTCCATGACCTCATCGTTATCAAGGTCGGTTAGCAGTTTGTAGCTTCGGTCATCCATTTTGGACTTCAGCATGTCGTCATATTTTGTACTCATCAGCTTCTCCTTTTGCTTTTTTCTATGGTCTCTTTTGGGTATATGGAACCTCGGTGTAACGGGATTCCAATCTGCAAACTTTTGTATATATTGTATTTAAGGTATTAAAAACCCGTAAGTGCAACCTGGTTTACACCGTCAAGAGGGATTCCCTGAATTACAGTTCCCGATTGGCCAGATGCTTCAAGGCGTCAAGGTATTTCTGCCGCGTCTTTTCGACGACAGAGTCGGGTAATTCAGGAGCGGGGGGGGTTTTATCAAACTCAACGCTTTCCAAGTAGTCGCGCACGAACTGCTTGTCGAGGCTCGGCGGGTTAGCGCCGGTCGCGTATGAATCAGCGGGCCAGAAGCGGCTTGAATCGGGGGTCAATACTTCATCAATCAGGATAAGAGTATTGCCATCCCAGCCGAATTCGAATTTCGTATCGGCGATGATGATTCCCCGTTCCGCGGCATAATCCGCTGCCGCTTGATAAATTTTTAAAGTATTGTCGCGCAATTGAGCGGCAGTGTCAGCATCAGTCAACTCCACGGTTCGTGAAAAACTGATATTTTCGTCATGCTCGCCCTGCTCGGCTTTGAAGGCCGGAGTAAAGATCGGCTCGTCCAGTTTTTCGGCTTGCTTGTAACCGGGGCGCAATGATATACCGCAGACGGACTGGCTTTTCCGGTATTCTTTCCAGCCGGAGCCGACGAGATATCCGCGGGCCACGCATTCCACGGGGATCGAGCCAGCTTTTTTGACCAGCATGGAACGTCCGCGCAAATCATCAGCCACCTTCTGGGCGGCATCAGGGAAATCCGCGGGGTCAGCTGATATAAGATGGTTCGGCATCCATTTGAGATACTCAAACCAGAAAAGGCTGAGCTGCGTAAGGACTTTCCCTTTGCCGGGAATGCCGTTAGGCATGACACAATCAAAGGCGCTGATCCGATCGGTAGCAACCAGAAGAAGGCTGTCACCCAGGTCATAAATATCCCGGACTTTCCCGCGATGAGGTGAGTTTAGACCGGGGATATTGCTCGATATCAGTGCATTATTGCGATCATACTTCATGATAGTTAGGTCTCTGTATTTACGCTTTACAACTCGTTTCTGCTATTGGTAGAGCCGACTAATATAACAACCTTATTTCTCCATGCAATCTTTCATGATCGCTTAAAAAAAACGAAGAAAGTAAAAAAACAGAGTTTTGGGCTTGAATCTCTGAGTTCGCTAACCCAAAACTAATCCGAACATTGCATGATAAATGAGATTATGCGGGATATATATACATACCAAAGACTTATACCGGTTGTTAGACCATCCGCGAATTCGCGGACGGTCTTGTTATAAAATTACACTTTGTAACCGTGTGCCGGGATGACCGATCCCGACCGGATACGCCTGGCTGTGAAATTCTACGCCGCGGAGAGCGCTTGGTTGATTATGCTTGAGTTCGGCGCAAAAAAAGGCATAGTAAGGTCTTGTACCGCTATCGGGGAATAATTTGGTTTGGTTGCTAAATTCAATCTGGTTTCGGAAAGTGGTTTTTTATTTAAATAAAGGAACTTCTGCGTTATGAGTATGGAAGTGCGCGAAGAATTGCGTGAGAATTGGGGAACCCGGACGGGCTTTATTCTGGCCGCTGTGGGGTCCGCCGTCGGCTTGGGCAACCTATGGGGATTTCCTTACAAACTTTATGACCATGGCGGCGGTGCATTTCTGGTGCCGTACATTCTGGGCCTGCTTCTCATCGGGATCCCGATGATGATTCTTGAGTTCAGCCTCGGCCATCGCACCCAGAGGGCGGCACCGGACGCTTTCGGCAAGCTTAACCGTCGCTTTGAAATTGTCGGTTGGTGGGGCATCCTGCTGGGCTTTGTTATCATCTGCTACTATCCAGTAATATTGGCCTATTGTTTCACTTTTTTATGGGAAAGCTGGAAAGGAATTTTGTCCAACAGCGGCGAACTGCCCTGGGCTGGTCAAGGCCTAGAGGGGGTGGCCAGTGCCAAAGGCTTCTTCTATGATCAATACTTGGGATATGAAAGTGGAAGTTTCGCGCTGGACGGAATTCAGCGCCATATAGTTATCCCTTTGCTGATTGCCTGGGCGGTTATGTATTTATGTATATGTACAGGGGTAAAATTGGTGGGCAAAATTGTCTGGCTAACCGTGCCGGTACCCTGGATCATGCTGTTGATACTTACCGTACGCGGCTTAACGTTACCCGGGGCGGATCAGGGGTTGGCATTTTATCTGGATCCGGATTGGACGGAACTGGCGAAACCGGCGACCTGGCGCTTTGCCTTCGGACAAGTCTTCTTCTCATTGAGTCTGGCCTTCGGGGTAATGATAACTTATTCCAGTTTTCTGCATCGGGAAAGTGATATCAATAACAATGCCGCCATTATCAGCCTAGCTGACTTGGCGACCAGTTTTATTGCCGGTTTAGCGGTTTTCGCGACCTTGGGGGGGATGGCTTACGCCACCCAAGCGGCCGGGCAGCCGGTGGCAGTGGAAAACGTTATTGACGGCGGTCCCGGACTGGCCTTTGTCGCCTTCCCTTATGCTCTTGCGCAGCTGCCGTACTCCGCGGTGTTCAGCTTTATCTTTTTCTTCGCTCTGGTAACCCTGGGGGTTGACTCGGCGTTCAGCATTACCGAGTCCGTTCTGGCCAGTATCGTTGACAAAACGGGCTGGCGCCGATCTATTGTCCTGCCCTGCATGAGCCTGATCGGATTGCTGCTCGGCTTGTTTTTTGTCAACAGCGGTGGCGGTTTGAACTGGCTGGGTACGGTTGACGGCTTCATAAACGGCACTTGGGGGATTGCTTTCATGGGATTGCTCGAGTGCGTAGTGCTGGGCTGGCTGTTCCGCATCAGTCGGCTCCGCGAACATGCCAACGTGCGCAGCGACTGGAATATCGGGCCCTGGTGGGATATAATGGTGCGTATCGTTATCCCGGCTGGGTTGGCCGTTTACGTTGCCTGGAATCTGGCGGATGACTGGGGGAACAGTGCCGGTTTTATCCGCACTCCCGAGGGTGACTGGATATTGCCCAACGTGGTTGGGATGGGAATTGTTATACTGAGCGCGGTGGGGGCTCTGGCGCTGACCCTTCTCCCCGGCGTACGCCCTAAAGAGGACGAAGAACAACTGGAAATTGTCAACCCTTTAAGTGGTGCTGGTGCCTTTATCTGCAGTGCCCTGGGAGGGGGCGTTTTTATCGTGGCTGTTCCCACGGTTATCTCAGCCTTAAAGGGCAACCATTTCGACGCCGCAACCCCGCAAGTAATTAGCCTCACGGCTTCCGGCTTGGGATTTCTCGGGCTGATAGTTGCGCAATTCTGCCTGAACCGCGACACCACCGAAACAACCAACCCCTCCTGGTTAACCCGCTGGGCCGGTTTCCTGGGAACCATTGAAGCTGGGGCCGGTATCGGCCTGTTGCTGGCTCTGAAAAGCGCCGCGCTGAAAGCCGAAGAAGCAGCGGCAACCGGCGCAAAGACAACCGCCGCTATTGACGTCACCCCTGAATTCGGGGCCGCAACATGGTATATACTGACCGTCATTGCCGCTATTATGATTATCGGCTTCGGCTGGTGTTTCTATCGTGCACTGGCTGCCAACAACGGCAATGAAACAACTGGATAAGTAAGAAGGAATAATATGACAGCTAAAAACACAAAACAGAAAAAAAGATCACCACGCGGCCAAAAGACCGGGCTGAATAAAGCTCGCGAGCGGATCCTTGATTACATAAGCTCGCCAACCTACACCCCGACACGATTCCCGGATCTGCTGGATCAATTAAGCCAGGACGACGAAGATCGCAAGGAAGTCCAGAGACAGCTCGATAAAATGCAGTCTGAAGGGGTAGTGGTTAAACTCAAAAAGAAAGGTCTCGCCTTAGCTGAAAGCGCCGATTTGCTGGCCGGAACCATCAGTTTCACGCGGGGTGGCAGCGCCTTTGTTGACGTGAAATCACCGCCACGCAGTGTCTTTGTCGCCCCATCCGATACCGGTACTGCCTGGCACGGAGACAAGGTTATCGTCCGCATAAAACGGGCGGCCAGCCGCAAAAGCGGCAGGCAACTGGCTGAGGCCAAAGTCATCCGCATCCTTGAACGTCAGCGCCGGATTGTCGTGGGGCTGCTCAAGAAAACGCGGCGCTTTTATTATGTTGAACCGATGCAGGCACAGTTGCACAAAGACGTCATTGTGCCGCGCCCCGAAGGAGCGAACTTAAACGACCGCGTTC
>JAWOEV010000034.1:0-10725 GCA_046482565.1 Lentisphaeria bacterium
GTCGAAATTCAGAATGTAGAGTCAACCGTCGGTGCTTACGGTCGGCTTTCTGCTTGCCTCGGCTCAGGTTCGCCACGCCGTCTTCCAGTTGCTGTTGAGATAAATCCAAAAAAACACTTTGTTCAGATACAGTAATAGACGTCGATAGGGAATTAGAAATCTCCTCCACTATGCACTGAGGCGCTGCCTACCCCGGCGACGCCGGCGTTTAAGGATCGCGCGCCCGTTCTTGGTGGCCATGCGGGCCCGAAAACCTAATTTTCGCTTGCGGGATCGGTTGGAAGGCTGGTATGTCCGTTTCATTGTCAATATTCCTATCGTTTATTTAGTTAGATTAAACAGCGCAAAATAACGCGAACCGATAACATACTGCGTGAGAATATTCAATCAAGCGCAGAAGTCCTTATTCCTCGTCTTCAGCCGCGGCCACATACGTCTCGTATTCCTGCTCTGTCATCAGTCCATCAATATCCTTGGGGTCAAGTTCACTTAAGCGGCAGATCCAGCCCTCCTGTTCGGGTGAAGAGCAGAGTAGCTCCGGGGAATTTTCTAAGCGCGTATTGACGTCGACTATTGTCCCCCCCAGGGGAACAAAAACGTCAGACGCCGCCTTGGATGATTCTACAACACATAACTGATCTCCCGCAGTAAGTACAACCCCGGTTTCGGGAACTTCTACAAAGGTTATTTCTCCCAACTCTTCGGCAGCATAGGGAGTAATTCCGACCGTTGCCTCCCCATCTTGGATTTCCGCCCATACATGGTCTTCAGAAAATCTTTTCATCTTTAGCCTACCTCTCTAATTAACTAATTCTCTTTAAAGAGAAGCAACAATTATGCAAATTCAGCGTTTTGCAAGCTGGCTTCAAGAACCGGGCTTAATTAGTTCAAGACTTTTCCTGCATAACGGACAGTCATCCGGCTTATAAGTTGCGAGATCCAGCTCGATCAGGCTTTTTACCGGCACCCCCAAATGCGCCTGACCGCCACTACGATCAACAAGAACAGCCACTCCGGCTACCTCAGCCCCCTGCGCCTGCACCAAATCAATCGTCTGTTGTACTCTGCCGCCCCGGGTAATCACATCTTCAGCCACCACTACTCTCTCATTCCGCGCAAGTTTAAAGCCGCGCCTCAGAATTAGGCCGCCGTTCCCATCCTTTTCGGCAAAAACAGCTCGTACCCCCATGGACCGCCCTACTTCCTGGCCTACTACTATGCCGCCCACTGCAGGCGAAATCACCGCATCAACCTGATTGCCACTAAACTTACGGGCCAACTCGCCGCACAACTCTGCCGCAACATCGGTATATTGCAGAGCCAAAGCTGCTTGAAAATAGCGGTTACTGTGCAAACCGCTCCGCAAAAGAAAATGTCCATCCAGCAGTGCACCAGTATCCATCAGCCGATCAATTATTTCTTGCTTTGTCAATTTGCTACTCCTTTAATCCTTATTAAAAAACACCTGAATTTTGCATCCCAAAGAGTTCTTGACTTCCAGTAAACGCAACCTAATTTATGCGTAGCATGACGCTCTGCGAAAAGGGATCGCACCCAACATGGGCTTGAGCCCTTTTCGCATGGCGTCTAGCATACTCACTGAACGAAGATAGTACAACCAACCATCTGATGCTCAGTGGGATTACGCCCCTATCCGACCAAAGATCGATCTGAGCAACCGATTATTCAGTTTATAACACCGCCAAAATAGATTCTAAATAAAAAAAGTCTAACGCCTTGGAGCAACTAATGAAAAAGACCAGCTATTTCTTTTCCACTCTACTAGTATGCCTCGCAATTGTTGTCACACCACAGCACAAATCCCAAGCCGGCAATCAAAATACCACTAATGAAAACGCCAGAACTCTATGGGTAGCTGCTTTCATGAAAATGAAGGAAGCAGACGAAGCTAATTCCGGCGGTAACCGGGCGCTTGCACTGAACCTGTACAAAGAAGCGCACGAGTCCTATGCAAACTTGCGAGACAATTACCCCGACTGGAAAAAGGAAATGGTAGAATATCGTCTCAATTACACCGGGAATAAGACGGAGACGCTCCAGGCTCGGCTCCAAGCGACAAAAGGGAAACTGCCCCGCTCTGAATTGGCCACTATGGTTACTAGCCTCAAACAGGAAGTTAATGTTCTGCGGGAAAAAGCCGCTCAGTCCGCCGAAAAACTCCAAACCGCTAAAATAAAACTGCAAAAGGTTCGGCAACAAATCACTGAAACAAAGCGGCAAAAACGTGGACCTGACAAGGAAACCCAAAAAAAACTTGCGGCACTGCAGGACACGAAAAAAAGCCTGAAGAAGATTCGCGTTGAGTATGCCCAATTGCAAGATGATTACGAGTCGAAGGACGCCAAACTGAAACAAGAACGGGACCAGCTTAAAGACAAGCTTTCCAAGACTCAAAAACAACTCGATAAACTGCAAACGATTAAACAATCCGAAGCGGAACTCAACCGGGAATTTGCCTCCCTCAAAGAGAGAAATGTCAAACTTCAAGAACGTCTTTCAGAATTAACAGACCAAGAGGCAAGACAGACAAACGATCTCGAACAAACCATAACCCGATTAAAAAGCGAGAACGAACAACTCAAGACCCAGTTAGAAGCCAAGTCAAGCCAATCGGCAACCAACAAAAAACCGAGTAAAAAATTGCGCAAAATGGAAAGCAAAATGGATGCGTTGGAAATCGCCAAAAAGGAACGCAGAGCGTATAAAAAACAATTCGATTTTTATAAAAAACTCAGTGAGAAACGCGGAAACACAATACGGGAACTACGGGACGAAATCACAAAACTCCGTGAGCAACCTTGAAGTGTGACATGTGTATGAATGATAAAGTCACGAACCATCTTTGCGTTGCTTTGGCGGTGAAGTTCCGCCAGCTTACTTTGCCAATCTCAAACACCCTGCCTAAGCCGGGGGGGACCATGCTACCCCTCCTGCTCTCAGCCTTTCTACTTCAGGCAGCAACTTACGCCTCGGCGGCACAAGACACTTCGTCTCAGCAAGAAGCCAGAGCGATATGGTTACAAGGCTACCAAACTTTTGAAGAGGCGCGCAAAGCCGAGGAGGAGGGGCAAAGAGAAGACGCCGGTCGTATGTACCGTCAGGCTCTCGCTATATTTGAAAATATTCATACCCAATTCCCTGAATGGCAGCCGGAGCTGATATCATACCGTATTGAATTTTGCCATAAGAAACTGCGGCAACTCAAAGCAACATCCAACCAAAAACGGCAAGCCTTACCACGCTCCGAATTACTGGCATTGATTGAATCACACAAGGCAGAAAAGCACCAAGCCGAAGAAACCATTCGAGAGTTGCAAAACAAATTAAAGGCGACGTCGGGAGCTCTTCAAAATGTCCGAAACCAAGCAGGTCGAAATGCCGAAGGTGAGAAAAAGGCCGTAGAATTAGTACAGAGAAACAACACCTTAAGTAACAAAATCGAGAACAAAGAAGCAGAAATACGACAACTTGCGCAGCAGATAAGCGACCTAAGACGAAGCTCAATATCCAGAAAAGAGTACGACACGCTTCAGAATAAACTGCAGATACGGCAAGCTTATAACGCCCAATTGGCCAAAGAAATTGAGCCTTTGAAAGCTAAGCTGAAAAATCAACAAAGGCTCATAATTGAGGCACAGAATCGAAATCAAAAGCTGGTTGAAGAGAAAAAAGCCGTCGTGCCACAACTTCAAGAAGCTGAGAAACGTGCACATGCTGCCGAAGCACGAATTAAACAGGCCCAAGCAAAACTTAATGAGCAACGACATAAGTGGCGCGAATCCGAAGAGAAATACCAAAAAAAGGTTAACTATCTACAGGAACTGTCTGGTAAAGCCGGCAAACAGTTACGCGCCGCTAATCGGCGTATCGAAGAACTCGAGATAAAGATGGCAGAGAAACTCGAACAAAAAGATGCCATCAAAGCTTGTCGGCAACTTATTAAGCGGTTAAAAAAAATGGCCTCACAAGCCGAAAATAAAGACCACCAAATTGGGGGACAGCAAGAAACCATAGATGAACTCAGGAGAGACCTGCAAGCCCGCGACAAAACCATCACACAGCAGCAACTTGCGCTTGTTAGTGCACAACAAGACATTAACCGTTTGGCAAAAATTGTAAACGTCTTAAAAAAGAACGAAAACGAACTGGCTAAAAAATTACAAGCGGTCTCCCAAGAGAATACTGAATCAGGTTCCTTAGCTGACAAGCTTGACAAGACAACCGAAAAGCAACAAAAAATAATCGCCGCACTGGAAGAGGAAAACAGTTTTTTAACCGGAAAAGCCGCAAATCAGGCGGAACTCTTAGGAAGCCAGGAGCATAGAATAGCCACACTCGAAAATACCGTCGCCAGCCTGAAAGCTAAGCTGAAAAAACCGGCGGCGCAAAAACCTCATGCAGGCACTTATACCCAAACAACCGACAAACACCGGGAGAATAACGAGCATAAGACGGCCGGCAAATCCAAAGACAATGAAATTGCCCAACTTCTTCGCCAAGGGATTGAAGCTGAGCACAAAAAGAATATGCAAAAGGCAATCTCTTTTTATAGTACACTGCTCAAGAAAAAGCCTGACCATAAACTTGCATTACAGCGCCTGGGAGACATTCACCTGCAGAAAAGGAAATATCAAAGAGCGGCCTCTGTATTGAATCGCGCGTTCAAACTGGACCCAGACGATCTGGACACCCTGCTTCCCCTGGGCCATGCCCTCGTTCGTCTCGAGAAAGCCGACTTGGCTGTATCTGTCTTATCACGTGCGGTTGCGCTTCGCCCGGACAATCCGGTATTGCACAGAACCCTGGGGGTTGCCTGCAGCAGTCTCGGCTGGGAAGATGCGGCCCGTGTACAATTCAAAAGGGCTCTGGCCATAGACCCCGAAGACCAGGAATCGGCTTTCAATCTTGCTTTGTTGTATATAGCTACCGACATTCCCGCCTTGGAAAAGGCCCGCAAATGGTACCGTCGCGCCATAGAACTCGGTGCCAAAGCAGATCCCGCCCTGGAAAAGGCGTTAAACAACAAATTAAAAAAACAGTCTTTAACTGAACAACCCTGACAATCAATCTGCCAACAATAAAAAGGCCTTGAAAGAACACACATATGCGCTTATCCAAACTTATCGGACAACGAATCAAAGAAACCCCTCGGGACGCTGAAATTCAGAGTCATATTTTCCTCATCCGGGGGGGGTATGTAAGGCCTGTATCAGCCGGGAGTTACACACTCTGCCCTCTGGCGAAAAGAATTACAAGCAAGATTGAACAGATCGTGCGCGAGGAGATGAACCGCATTGACGGTCAGGAGATCCTTCTGCCGGTTGTCCTCCCGCAACAGCTCTGGGACGAAAGCGGACGCAGTGAAACAGTCGGCCCCGAGCTCCTGCGCTTTGAAAATCGCAATGGCAAACCGATGGTTTTGGGAATGACCCATGAAGAAGCTGTTGTCGACCTAATCAGAACTGACGTTAATTCGTACAAGCAACTGCCTTTCATGGTTTATCAGATTCAAACCAAATATCGTGATGAGGCTCGGCCCAGAGCCGGCATGATAAGAGTTCGTGAATTCACGATGAAGGACGCTTATTCATTTCATGAAAACCTGGAAGATCTGCAGAATTATTACGACCAGACTCTTGAAGCATATGCCCGAATATTCGAAAGAGTGGGCTTAGAAGAAGTACCATCGATCAGATCAGATGCGGGAATGATGGGAGGTGCCGTATCCCATGAATTCATGGCCTTGGCCGATTGCGGTGAGGACACAATTTTTATGTCAACTGACGGCGCTTATAAAGCGAATCGTGACATAGCGGAAACCAGTATAAGCTTCAATAAAGAGGAACCGCGGCCCTTGGAAAAAGTGCACACCCCTGACCGGCAGAGTATTGAAGAAGTCGTGGACTATTTGGAAGTCGCTCCCAGCCAGGCAGGAAAAGCAGTATTTTACCTGAATGCCGACGACCAGCTCATATTCGCCATGATTCGCGGTGATTTAGAGGTGAATGAAACAAAAATTAAAAATTACCTGCAAACAAGTCAACTTCGTTTTGCAGATGAAGAACGAATTCGAGAAGCAGGCGCTGAACCCGGATTCGCATCGCCAATGGCCCTGGACACTGACAAAGTTCGCCTCGTGCTGGATCGTTCAGTTGCTGAATCCAGCAACTTGATTGTCGGTGCCAATGAAATCAACTACCATTACAAGAACTTTAACTTCGGCCGCGATCTGAAAACAGCTGAAGTAACTGATATTGCCACTGCCCGAGAAGGGGATCCATGCCCGGTAACCGGCAAACCGTTGCACATGCAACGCGGGATAGAGGTTGGGAACATCTTCCAGCTCGGCACCAAATACAGCGAGAGGATGAATTGCACCTTTTTGGATGCCAACGGCAAAAGCAAGCCGATGATGATGGGATGCTACGGTATAGGCATCGGTCGGACTATGGCCGCCGTAATCGAACAGCAGCATGATGACTACGGCCCTGTCTGGCCAATCTCGATTGCACCTTATCACGTTCATATATGCGCCCTCAATCCTAAAAAAGAACAGGTTGGAGAAATGGCGGAAAAGGTGTATCAGCAGATGTTGGAGGCGGGCATTGAGGTACTGTATGACGACCGTGGCGAAAAAGCGGGATCTATGTTTAGTGACGCTGACCTCATCGGCATTCCGTTCCGCCTGATTATTTCACCGAAAACGATGAAGGAAAAGAAGGTTGAATTTAAAACCCGAGCTGGTGACCGGCGTGAGATGGTTGATCTTGAACAAGCGGTTTCATTCATTAAGACCGAAATTAATTCCGCCATGGCAGATTTTTAAAGTTCCAATCGTACGGGACACATATGCAACAATTACGAGATCAGATAAGACAAGCTGTACTTGCCCGGAATCCAATAATCTATCTTCATACGCCTGAAGAAGACCGGCTTTTGGACATTCTCAAAGACCTCGCGAACGAGGATCAGGTGACTGTCCATGAATGGTCATGTGTCAACGGCTTCGAACATGCGGAATCAACTGAGGCCTCCAGCGCCCCGGCTTCTGCACTTCAAACAATTGCCGAGGGAAGCCAGCCCGGCTTTTTCATCATGAAAGACTTGTCACCTTTCATGCAAGAGCCGGCGGTAAAACGCGCTCTGCGCGATGTCTATTATGCCCATAAAAGAAACCGCAAAATCTGCCTTTTCATACTCGACCCGCAGCTTGATATACCGGAAGGCCTGCAAAGGGAAATCAGGCTGATTGAATGCCCACCCCCGTCCGAAACGGAAATCCGCGACTTGGTAGGCCGCTGCCTGAGTGATGTCCCTGAAGCGTCACTGAGTGAAGAACAGTTGCAGGAAGTTTCACTTGCCTTAAAAGGCCTGACTCTGTCGGAGGTGGAACATATACTGTACCGACTTGCTGCTCAAAAACTGCACGAAGACACTAGTACATTGATCGACGAAATCTTCGCCGAAAAACAATTTCTGGTTAAAAAATCCGGTTTCCTGGAATTCTCACCTCCACGCACCTCTGTCGACAATATCGGCGGCTTGGAAGTGCTTAAGGACTGGCTTAAGCGTCGTAAACCCCTGTTCAGCCAGGAAGCCATGGAGGCTGGCATCCCCCCGCCCAAGGGCTTACTGGTCATGGGGGTCAGCGGTTGTGGAAAAAGTATGGCGGTCAAGGCTATTTCAGCGCTCTGGAACGTACCGATGTTTCGCCTTGACATGAACATGGTGATGTCCGGGCAGTACGGCTCGAAAGAAACGGCATTTCACAAGGCCCTGCATACTATAGAATCCGTCGCCCCTGCTATCCTGTGGATTGATGAAATTGAGAATGCACTCGGTATACGAGAAGACGGGCTGGATATTGACTCGCACATATTTTCGTCATTTCTGACGTGGATGCAGGAGAAACCGCCCCTTGTTTTTATCGCGGCCACCGCCAATAAGATACAGGCGTTACCCGCGGAAATCATTCGCAAGGGTCGTTTCGATGAAGTATTTTTTGTCGATTTACCTACCCGCAAAGAAGCCGAAGAAATATTAAAGATCAACCTGCGCAAATATGGTGCAGACCCGAATGAGTTTGACTTTCAAATGCTGGGAGTGATGATAGAAGGGTGGAACGGAGCAGAGATAGAACAGGCCGTGATTTCTGCTCGCACAAACGCTTACAGTGAGAAACGTCAGTTCAGCATGCAGGACTTGAATGCGGTGGCAAATAAAGTTGTTCCGCTGTCGCGTACAATGGAGGAACAGATAAAACAGATAAAAAGTTGGGCTTTCAGCCGGGCAACCCCGGCCTCTAAATATGGTCGAACCAGAAGGCGCTGAAAAGCTTTTCCCTTGGACGAGCAAAAACTCAGGATTTCATCCAGTTTTCCTGACGCTCAAGAGACGCAGAAGTAATGCTGAGTTTGTCCTCTATGACTTCCAGCAGAGCGATATCGATATATTCAAGCTTATGTCCCGGCGTCAGTTCAATCAGAGGATGAGCACCGCGGGCAAGCTGGGTGGAACGTTTTGAAACACCATTAATGAGGACGCGTGTGTCCGCGTATTTCTCTGCCGCCTGTTGCAAATATTTTTCGTTCAAAGCTGAACTCCGCTTTTTAGTGACCATTGATAATACAATCCGAAATGCTTTAATAAGACCTCAACCTTTCAATATAAATCATTATTACGGTTGATCAAGTAAATGGAAATACAAATCACACCACCTGAATACCACACGCCGGCAGACCGGCAAAGATCGCTTAAACATCGTTTACTGCCCGGAGCATCCCCGCAATTTCTGTGGGACACTCTGGTCGGCAGTGTTTTATGGGGGCGACACTTGGCTCTGCACGGAAAGTTCAGTGATCCGGAAATGTCGGCGGGGGCCGAAAAAGTTATGCGGGCTGTGGAAGCCAGTGGTGCGAAAATTCATGTAACCGGCTTACAGGCTCTGGCTGAGACTGAAGGCGCCTTAGTAATTGCCGGAAATCATATGAGTACTTTGGAAACCTTGATCATGCCACGCATCAT
Source organism: Lentisphaeria bacterium (assembly GCA_046482565.1). Classification (GTDB taxonomy): domain Bacteria; phylum Verrucomicrobiota; class Lentisphaeria; order Oligosphaerales; family MVZH01; genus JAWOEV01. The sequence goes on from JAWOEV010000034.1 coordinate 9,046, forward strand.
ATATCCCTTCAAGGAATGCAGTTTTGTAGTTAAAAAAAGTCTGGTGACGGGTAAGATATTCGGGCCGATTATGCGCGAGCTACAACCCGTTGCGGTCGGGCGCCATAACCCTCGCGATGATTTGAAAACTGTTTTGACCGAAGGAACAGCTCTACTGAAAAAAGGACGCTCGGTATGTATTTTTCCCCAAACCACGAGAAGTCAGGATTTCGTTGCCTCAGATTTTAATTCACTGGGAGCGAAACTGGCAAAGCGCGCCGGTGTCAAACTAGTACCGCTGGCAATAAAAACCGACTTCTGGGTTCCCGGTAAGCTGGTGCGTGATTTCGGACGTGTATATCCGGGCCGGGATGTGCATTTAGCTTTTGGGCCCGTAATTGACTGTAGTACCAATGCCCGGGATGCTCACAAACAAACACTGGATTTTATTGCGGCAAAAACAGCCGAATGGGGTGTTCGGCAAAGCTGAATGAAAAACTCAGCCGGAAATCCAGGGACGCAAACCGACAATGACGGATGACAAGCATAAGAATAAGGGAAAGGTCCTGAAATGGGTAGTGATTACGCACACGGCTCTTGTTCTGCTTGTCGCCCTCCCCGTCTCTTTCAGCTCTTGTAATGATAACGAAATTGAAGCAATACCAGTACGGGTGATAAGCCAAGTTCCCGCTCCGGCGCGTGACACATCTTCGGATACTGCAATCACCCCAAAACCCGATGAGCGCGAAGCGGCCATTCCTCCGCAGCCCGATAATCAACAGCAAAAACCGCCCCCGGAATCAGTCCCGAAACAACCCCCTCCCAAGCCTGAAAATCGCCTGCGAACCGCCGATGAAATTCGCCGGGATGCCAGATTGGAACCGATCTCAGGCCAACCGCGGCGGAATACAACTCCGCAGGTGGATGCATCTGAACTGCAACGACGGCTACAGGACAAACTGGAAAGACAAAGCGACGAGAACAACGCATTGACAACCACAGATCAGAGCCCGCAGACGGAATCCGCCGAGTTAATTACGCGCTACGCAAACGAAGTAGTACGTGTCATACTTTATCGCCGTTGGCAGACGCCGACCGCAAGTGAAATGGGGAACAGCAGCCCGAAAACCGATGTTAAACTGGTTATTAGCGCTGACGGAACCGTGAAACAAGCACGCATCATCCGGGCAAGCGGCAACAGTGCCATGGATGCTTCGGTCCGACAATTACTTACCAACCTTAAACGCCTTCCCCCCTTAAGATCCCGGGGGATCCGCAATAGACAGATAACTATCACCATTTCTTTTGACCCTGAATGACTCGAGCCTATGCAAAAAGTACAAAGCAAAACTTTTTCCCAGTAAAAGACCACGCCTGGGCGTGGCATTGATTCGCCCTCCAAGGGGGTGCCGAGACGCGACTTTCGTACCCCCAAGTACAAGGAGCCGATCGGCCAGCGGCCGAAGATTGAGGGCCCAGACCACGCACTCGTCAAACGCTATCAGCCTATCTAGACGCCATGCGAAAAGGTCTCGCGCCCATGTTGGGAGCGCCGGTGGCTCTTCTCGGGGTTTTCGTGTTGTCATGCACTACCCTCAGCGGTAATGCCTTACAACTCGAAAACCCGAGAAGGGTTGCCGCCGCCTCAACCCGAAGGGCCCGTGCTTCTTTCGGCGATATGTCGACTTTCCGGCGGGAACC
>JAWOEV010000086.1:0-3571 GCA_046482565.1 Lentisphaeria bacterium
GGAAAGAGAGAGGCGGTGTGCCCATCCTCCCCCAAGCCGAGCAGAACCACATCAAGTTGTGGCACCGGCCATAGTTTGCGGCTGTAATCCCGGTCCGGCAGAAGAAGTTCTTGCATCTGTTCTTCGTAGCGGTGCGCGGCTGTCGCCGGTGAAAGTTCACCCGGCATTCTATACACATTCCCCCCGGGGACAAGCAAGTGCCTGAATAAGTTTTCCTCGGCCATTCTGTAATTACTGTCCCAGTCATCGGGGGGAACGCATCTTTCATCACCCCACAAAAAATAGACATGCTGCCAAAAATCCTGATCCACTGTCCCGCCTTCACCCAGCCGCCGATAAACCGGGGCCGGTGTGTGGCCGCCGGCGAGCACCAAGGTGGATTTACCACGGTCAGCCACAGCCTTCCGCACGAGCCGCCGAATATGGCCGGCTGCCTCAGCGGCTAACGCTTCCAGATTTTCACATTTAAAAATGGTATGGTTCATTAGGCTATCCAGTACTTACTCTATAACCTTTAATTTACACTGGAAACCACAGTCCAACAGGTTAAATTAGAGAATAATGTTCTGAAGATACTAGCAGCCAGCCCCTCCGCGAAAAGGTCTCGCGCCCATGCTCGTACCTCTTTTCGGATGAGATTGCCTCTTTTCGGCGGACTCGCTGGCCATAATAACAGGAGAGCAAGCAATGGATTTACCTTATCGCGGCAAGATTTTCAGCTCGGACGGAGAGGAAATAGGCATCCTCCACGAACTGGTCATCGATCCCCGCTCACGCGTTATAACTCACATCATTGTCCAGGAAGGGCTGCTCTTTACCAGCGACCGCTTACTGGCCACTGAGTATATTGACCGCGTCGAAGACAAGAAAATAATCCTTAATGCTACCGCCGAAAAAATCAGACAAGCTGAAATTCCGGAATACCGGCAGCAGGAGTATCTTCCGCTGGAAGACCAAGACGTCAAAGAGCGCTTGCAAACCCCGGGCCGAATCTGGTTGCGCCCGGCCGATGCTTCGACTCTTTCTTTTCCATACCAATCTGTAGTGCCGCCGGGGATCGGCCCAATCGTCCCGGAAACTGAACCCGCCATTCCCTTGGATGAGATAACCCTGGAACATGGAAGCGTGGTCAGAACCAGTGACGGAAAAGAAATCGGCTCCGTAGAACAGTGTCGCACAGACGAACAGGAAAAAATTACGCATATCCTTATCAAAGAAGGCGTGTTCTTCAGTGTCGCCAGGTTAATACCCGTTGACTGGATACGGAAGATAGATGATAATCAAGTAATTTTATCCGTGTCAGCGGACACCGTTCAAAAGCTTGACTGAACAATCATTTCAGCGAGAGTGGCGGAATTGGCAGACGCGCTGGATTTAGGATCCAGTCCCGCAAGGGGTGGGGGTTCGAGTCCCCCCTCTCGCACCATCTTCAACCTGCAGTATCGGCTCTGCAAGGGGCTTTCCATTGAATCCGGGTAAATCAAGTGCAATATCCGACTGACACAAAAACCCTGAGACAGAGGTTGCAGACTGTCATTGACAACATAGGGCAGCACACCCCCTATGGTGCCATCTATTACAACTTCCGTGACAGCCATGATCTTATGGTCGGCCGCGGGGTTTGCCGTTTCTGCAGCCAGTGCGCACAGCAAAGCAAAACGGCTCCGTTCTGCCGCAACAGTGCTTGTTCCGCCGCGGTTCAAGGCCACGCAATCGGGGATTCCTGGTATTTCAGATGCTGGCTCGGCATCGACAGCATAGCCGTTCCCCTAGCCCCGGCGGGAGACGTTATCGGCGCCCTGGAAATCGGCGGTTTTTTCAGCCCCGGCGGCACCCGGGAAGCTCAACAGAACATCCTTAGTCGCCTAAGCAGCATCGCGGCTGATAATTCATTTGAGATAATGACCCGGTCGATGCAGGGAATCCGGGAGCTGAATTTTAAAGAGGTCAAGGCCATCTCACAGTTTGCGCTGGAAGCGACATTTGCGGAAGGTCTTAATGACGATTCCGCTTTCGCGGTTCGCCATCAGATATACAATCAGCAGGAACGCCTCGCTGCCACCATCGGTAAGTTGCAGTTGCGGGAAGAGGAAACCGAACTTCGGCAGAAAATGTTTTCTCTGGCGCGTCTCATTGAACAAATTCACACTGGCGATCGGCACACCGTTTTAGTCGCCTTGGATGATTTCCTCGGAAAGGCGTTGCTTGATGCCGGGGGGGATGAAAATATTGTCAAGGCCAATATACTGCTTTTGGCGGGAACTCTTTTTCAGGAGCTTATTCAACAGGGGGCCAACTGGAACAGTCATATTCATGAATACGAACAGCAACTTGCAAATATCGGAAAATACCAAAATGTTGAAGACTTATGCTTCTGGGCCGAACGAATCGTCTTGGAGCAATATGAGTACAGCCGCAAGAGACAGCCGGAGCGCTCGGCGACTACCCCCCTCAGTGAACGCCTGCTTGCCTGGATGCGGATAAATTATCGCCGCAAACTTACTATCGCTGACGCAACCCGGGAAATCGGGGCCAGCACTTCAGCCATAACCCATAGCATCAAAGAACAAACCGGGAAAACTTTTGCAACCCATTTAAACGGCATCCGGATAAGTGAAGCCAAACGTTTACTGGCATACTCAAATCTTACCTTGGCGGAAATCAGCTACCGCGCTGGCTTCCAGGACCAAAGTTATTTTACCAAGGTCTTCCGTAAAACCGTAAACCTGACCCCCAGCAGGTTTCGTGACATGCTTGACAATCGGGAATGCTAACATGGAAAAGATCTTCATCCCGGAAAATTGCGCATCGCCAGACAACGTCGACAAAGTCGTTGCCTGCCTGCGCGGAAACGCGGTTATCGCAGCCCCTACGGAAACCGTCTTCGGCCTCATGACTCTTTGGCAGAATGAAGGCGGGCGAAAAAGAATCTTTGCCATGAAAGGACGGACTTTTGACAAACCGTTGCAAATGCTTGCGGCTGATTTAAAAATGGCGACCGCCGCCGGAGTGAGAACTGACAAACGAATCCATAAAATTGCCGAGACCTTCTGGCCCGGCCCCCTGACTGTCGTTTTGCCGGCGAACCGAAATACCACCATCGGTTTACGTATCCCCGACCATCCGCTGATATTGTCTCTACTGAAAGCTCTGGGTACGCCCCTTGCCGCGACCAGCGCCAACCTTTCCGGCCGCCCCCCTGCCCTCCGCCCGGAAGAAGTTGCCGACAGGTTGAAAAAAAATCCCGATTTATTAATAACCGGGCGGCCAGCCCCGGGGGGCAAAGCATCAACTGTGGTTTCACTGCTCAGCGACGGTTGGAAATTACTGCGCGAGGGCCCGGTGACCACCTCAGAATTGACCGACCTGCTAGGGAAACAAATTAGTAGCTGAGTTTGGCCTGACAGCCAGCTATGGTATAGTACTTTATCAGATAATCCCGCCGCGGAAAGGGGTTCGAATATTTATAATAAGGATTTACTTACAATGACTGACCAACAAAATACTAATCATACGGATATGGAACTGGAACCGGCCCCCAAACTCCAGTCCAGACCGCACAACACACAAC
>JAWOEV010000096.1:0-9983 GCA_046482565.1 Lentisphaeria bacterium
TCGCGGAGCACATAAGAATTCCCGCTGTCATCGGCGGCCAAAGTAAGTTGGGCTATTCCCCCTTTGGCAAGATGCCGTACCAATTTCAAGTTTCCTCGACGTAACTTCATCCACTACTCCAAGTTTAGCCTTGCGAACATCCAAACTTATTTATAAACCGGCTCACGTTGATTAACTGAGACTTTGTTTTACTGCGTTGAGACGACCGCCGGCAAGGATTGTCTCAACATCCTGCCGGGAAAGTTGATGTTGGCACTCGATAAGCGATTTTTCTCCATTGTCCGCCTTCTGAACCGTTATTTTGACTACCGCCCCGGCCCAAAGTTGATCGCTTATTCCTGCTAATTTTATTGCATCACCTGCTTCAACCATATCGCGGTCTTTTTTGTCAGCAAAAATAAGGGGGAGTATACCAAAATTAACCAGATTAGCAGCATGAATGCGCTCAATACTCTGAGCTATGACAAGCCTGACGCCAAGGAAGATAGGGCATATAGCCGCATGCTCACGTGACGATCCCTGACCATAACTTTCGCCTGCCACTATTACCCCATGTTCACCCCGATCCCTGACCTCGGCAGCGCGATCAGCAAATGTAGGCTCGCCCTCTTCGTTAAAGCAGTCAAAAACAACCTGTGAATATTCCGGTATATTGCTGCGCAGTTTGAGGTATGTACCGGCGGGCATAATATGGTCGGTAGTAATTTTATCGCCCAAGCTGATCAGCACCTCGCCGTTAATGTTGTCGGGATAAGGGGCCGAGTAAGGCGGTTGGCCAATCGTTTCTTTACGAATTATCTCGACTTTCTCATCAGCGGGGGGGGGTGGTATGATTAAGCTGTCATTGACTTTGAAATCAGCGACCATATCCCATTGCGGGCAAGCCATGGGCAAGTCCCGAGGATCAGTAAACTTGCCCGTCAAGGCAGTTGCCACTGCGGTTTCCGCACTTGTCAGATAACACCGATCGCCCTTTGTGCCGGTCCGGCCGGCAAAATTACGATTGAAGGTCCGCACTGTTACAGCACCACTGGCCGGACTCAACCCCTGCCCAATACAAGGGCCGCATGCAGTTTCGAGAATTCGAGCGCCGGCATCGATCATATCGGTCAAGCCCCCGTTTTCGGATAACATATCCAGCACCTGCCGACTCCCGGGAGCTATGGCAAGTGATACTTTGGGATTTACGGTTCGACCTTTCAAGGTCTTGGCCACAGTCATCAAATCCTTCAGCGAACTGTTGGTACACGAGCCGATCACCACCTGGGCAACATCCAAGTCCTCGATATCTTTAACTTTTCGGACGTTGTCAGGGCTTGAAGGGCAAGCCACCATCGGTTCGAGTTCACTGAGGTTGATATCAATTACGCGGTCATATTCTGCCGCCTCGTCCGCCTGCAACTCACGCCATACGTCTTCACGTTTTTCGGCCCTGAGGAATTCTTTGGTGACCTCATCTGACGGGAACACTGAAGCGGTCACGCCCAACTCGGCACCCATATTGGTAATGGTTGCCCGCTCCGGAACTGTAAGATTTTTAACTCCGGGCCCGAAATATTCCACGGCACACCCCACATTACCTTTGGTGGAGAGTATGGAGAGCAGATGTAAAATAACATCCTTTGCCGCCACCCAGGGCTTTAACTCACCAGTCAAGCGAACCCCAATTACTTTAGGAATCGTCAATTTGAACGGTCCGCCCGCCATCGCCACGGCAACATCAAGTCCCCCTGCACCAATCGCCAGCATCCCTATACCGCCGTTGGTAGGTGTATGTGAATCGGAACCCAGCAGGGTTTTACCCGGCGCACCGAATCTTTCCAGGTGTACCTGATGGCAAATGCCATTGCCGGGGCGCGAAAAATAGACTCCCTTGCTGGCGGCAATAGTCTGCAGGTAGAGATGATCATTGTGGTTATGCGGACCGAATTGACTGGTGTTATGGTCTATATACTGAACGGACAGTTCGGTCTTAACCCGATCGATCCCCATCGCTTCAAGCTCCAGGAACACCATCGTTCCTGTAGCATCTTGGCAAAGGGTTTGGTCAATGCGAATTTTGCCTTCGCTTCCGGGTTCCAAAGCCCCTTCCACCAGATGTTCTTCGAGTATTTTGTCGATTACAGTCTGTCCAGCCATATCCACAATCCGTTCTTCAATTTACCGCCATCATAGTAGCAGTTTGTTGGGCTTAGCGTCGACCGTCAGCCGGGGTCTTTCAGGTTTACGCCCTTACATCCCGCCAGGCATAACGCGCCCCCTGGTCAAGCATTTCCTCAATACGCAGCAACTGGTTATATTTGCATATACGATCGGTACGACTCATGCTTCCGGTTTTTATTTGTCCCGTATTCAGAGCAACAGCGATATCGGCAATCGCAGTGTCTTCAGTCTCACCAGACCGATGACTGACCACTGCGTTCCAACCAGCCCGATGCGCCATTTCAATCGCATCAATAGTTTCCGTCAAGGTCCCAATCTGGTTGACCTTAATAAGAATTGCGTTGGCCGAGTTCTCGCGGATACCGCGAGCCAGATACTCAACATTGGTAACGAGCAGGTCATCCCCGACCAGCTGAATTTTGTCACCGAGTCTCTCAGTAAGCACCTTCCAGCCTTCCCAGTCACCTTCATCCATGCCGTCTTCGATAGAATCGATCGGATATTTGCTTACCAAATCAGCCAGATAATCCGCCATCTCAGCTGAGTTACGTTCCACGGGGGTACCGCCGGCCGCAGCCTTCTTAAAGATATACTTGCCGTTTTCACAGAATTCTGAAGCCGCCACGTCAAGCGCAATCGTAATATCTTTACCCGGCTTGTAACCGGCTTTTTCCACTGCCTGCATTATCACATCCAGCGCGTCTTCAACGCCATCCAGTTTAGGGGCAAATCCGCCTTCATCCCCCACCGCCGTGCTCAACCCGCGATCATGGAGAACCTCTTTAAGGCTGTGGAATACTTCAGCGCCATAGCGCAAGCCTTCCCGAAAAGTCGGCGCGCCAACCGGACGAATCATGAATTCCTGGAAATCGATAGGGGCATCTGAGTGGGCACCGCCGTTGATTATGTTCATCATCGGTACCGGTAAAACTTTGGCGTTGACACCCCCGAGGTAACGGAAGAGAGGCAGTTCCAACGCTTCGGCTGCAGCTTGAGCCGTGGCCAGGGAAACGCCCAGAATAGCATTGGCCCCCAGGTTGCTTTTGGTTGGTGTACCGTCAAGCTCAAGCATCGTACGGTCAACTCCTACTTGATCGACTGCATCCATCCCCTCAATTTCGGGAAAAATCTTTTCGTTAACGTTCGCCACTGCTTTCTGAACGCCTTTACCTAGGTAACGCTTCTTGTCCCCGTCACGCAACTCTAGGGCTTCGTTTTCACCGGTAGAAGCCCCTGACGGAACAGATGCCCGGCCGACAATTCCGCTTTCCAGGGTAACTTCTACTTCTACGGTAGGGTTTCCGCGTGAGTCAATTACTTCGCGAGCTGATACATCAAAAATAGATGTCATGTCTTTAGTTCCTCTTTTCTAATTTGGTTTTTATCATCAACAAAAGGGATGTTTTGCAGACTTGTTCACGGTGAAGAAAACTTCCCGCAAATTCAATATACAAAGTACTGTGAATATAGCCAGTCTGCCTTCTTTTGCAAAGACTGGCGGGCGAGACTATCTGCATTATTTTAAGAGGTGTAAATTGACCTGTTTAAATCTGTTGCAATCTCTAATAATTTAAAGTTAATAACAGTTGCAGCATGAATGACGTACCTATTTAAGCATAAAAGGATCCTTGACGATGAAAATTGTACTCGCCTATTCCGGCGGCCTCGATACTTCCGTAATTCTGAAATGGTTGCAAGAAGAATATGACGCTGAAGTAATTACTTATTGTGCCGACCTAGGCCAGGAGGAGGAACTGGATGGCCTGGATGAAAAGGCTTTCGCCACGGGAGCAGTTAAATCGTATGTTGAGGATTTGACCGACACCTTCGCCAGTGATTACGTTTTCCCTATGTTTCAGGCCAATGCCGTATATGAAAACGAATACTTGCTGGGGACATCAATCGCCCGCCCCCTGATTGCCCGTCGACTGGTCGAAATTGCCAGACAGGAAGGAGCTGAGGCTATATGTCATGGCGCCACCGGCAAGGGTAATGACCAAGTCCGATTTGAACTGACCGCCTATGCTCTGGAACCGGGCATCAAGATAATAGCCCCCTGGCGCAACGACCGCTGGACGTTCCGCTCTAGAACTGACCTGCTGGAATATACTCGCCAGAAAGAAATTCCGGTTGAAGCCAGCGCGGAAAAGCCCTACAGCATGGATCGCAACCTCTTGCATCTCAGTTTTGAAGGTGGTGTCCTGGAAGATCCCTGGACTGAATCGCCGCCTGAGACTCACTTGCTTACTGTGCCCGTTGAGGAGGCACCGGACAAGCCGGAATACGTTGAAATTTCGTTTGTCCAGGGCATTCCCGTAAAAGTCAATGGCAGTGAACTTGAACCGGCGGAATTGATGCGGACTTTGAATAAAATTGCCGGCAAGCATGGCGTGGGTCGTGTCGATATGGTCGAAAACCGCTTCGTCGGTATGAAATCCCGAGGGGTTTACGAAACCCCCGGGGGAACGGTGCTGCAGAAATGTCACCGGGCTCTGGAATCAATCTGTATGGACCGGGAAGTCATGCATCTCCGCGACTCGCTCATTCCGCAATATGCCAGAATGGTCTATAATGGTTTCTGGTTCGCACCGGAACGAGAAATGCTGCAGGCCGCGGTCACCGACAGCCAACGCAATGTCAGCGGTGACGTTCGCTGTAAACTGTACAAGGGCGGTGCCCATATAGTTGGAAGACGCTCCCCCAATTCCCTTTATCGGTCTGATATTGCAACTTTTGAGACAGACGACGTGTATAACCAGGCAGATGCTGAAGGGTTTATCAAGTTGAATGCGTTGCGTCTCCGAGTTGAAGCTATGCAACGCGGACGAGTTTAATCTGTACAAAAATCAATAGAGATTGCCAAACGAGCTAATATGCAAATCCACATTCTCAAAAGTAAAATGCATCAGGCCCGCATCACTGAATGCGAATTGCATTATGAAGGAAGCTTGGGGATTGACCTGGCCCTCATGGATGAGGTCGGGATGCTTCCCTACGAACGCATCCTCGTAGTCAATGCCAGCAACGGCGAGCGCCTGGAAACATACGCGATCCCGGAAAAACGCGGCAGCAAGACGTTCTGCTTGAACGGAGCGGCCGCGCGGCGCGGCCAAGTAGGTGACCAGATAACCATTATGTCTTTTGCCGGATGTTCGCCTGAGGAAGCCGCAACCCTGGAAAGGCGTGTGATTGTGCTGAATGCCAACAACCAAATCATTAAAAAGCGGCCCTGACGCCGGGCTGCCGGAGCCCCCGCAAAAAGGGATTTGGCGCGTTTCTAAGTCCACCTTTGCCCCGAGCGAAGGTTGACAAGGTGAAATTGGCCTTTGTGGCTAACCCACGGTTATTGCACGAAAAAACAATGTCTCATATTGGATGCTGTTCTTGGGGTACAAACCGTGCATTAATTCAGGTCAATACTGACGTCGGCGGGGTTTAACAGTGGTAAGAAGTGTAGTAATGGCCCAGGCGTCGTCAATGGGCATTCTTTTGAGTTCATGGCCCTTCCCCCAGGTATCCGAATACAGAATCTGCTTTTTCTTGTCATTGTAACCGATGATGAGTCGGGCATGTCCTGAAACTCCGCCCTGCAACTTGACACCCGGCTCCGGCACAATACCCAGCCAAACCGACCAAAGCACCGGACGCCCCTCCTTAACCTCATCCTTTACGGTCCGGATGAAATTCTTACGGTCATGGTAAAAAGCTTCTTTGCGCACTTTACAGAAGACTTCGCGATCAAATAATGAAAACAGCTTTTGAATATGATACGTTCTGCGTATGACCCATTGATTTTTCCCGATCTCCGGTTTGTCCATCCGATCAGCTTGACGATTATACTTGTCCATAAGCCGCTCATAGTCCCGGAGATCTTCGGCGATATTGTATTCCAGCTTTACCCGAATACCCAATTTGGTGTCAGCTTTTTCCAGTGTGGCAAGCATTTTCCCCATGACGGTTCCCCGCGCCCCGCTGGACTGCCCCAGTTGCGCCAGTGCATGCTTATCGATCTCCGCCCCGTAATAGCGCAGCATACGCTCTAGGGCAGCCACAACACAGTACCCCTTTTCCCCCTGATTCACCATCGGTATATTGTCAATGTACTTATCCCCCTGGAAATTCGTTTTCGTTTTCACATTTTTACTGAAATCTTTGTCCTGTGCCCATCCCTTGTAGCGGTCATGCACAGAGGAGACATGGGCAACAGTAGGGTCTTTTTCCTTGGTGTACGGCGTGAATACAACGTTGATATATTCACCCAAAAAGCCATTTCCGCTCTCAGTAAACGCCCAGCGCAATTCAATCAGATACGGCTTTTTTACCCAAACCCGCCGCATCATCTTAATACCTGAGGTAGTAAGGCGCTTGGGCTCCAGATTTTCACCCCGCTTTCCAATCCATTTATCGAGGCGCTCGGCATATTTTTTCAAGCGGCTTACAAACTGTCGATTATTCCGTATTACCCCGGCCCCCTGTCGGGAGCTAACTTCTGCGTCACCCTTGTTGTAAAGCGAACACTCGATCCTGACCAGCTTCTCGTTCTCGAAAATCGCTACCGCGTCCCACAGTTTCATTTTCTGCAACGTGACTTCCGGGCTGTTCTTGTACGCCGGGTAACGCGCCCGTTTTTTATCAGATTGCCCTGCCCAGTCAAACGAAGGAGGTCGACCCTGGGTATTCACAGCACTGAAAAAATCCACTGGAGTGGCACCCCATATGTCACCTTGTTGAAAAAGGTTCGCCAAGTCATAACCGAACGAATTCGCGCCAGTGCCGAGCAAAGACAGCATCGTCACTGTCGTCATCACCATTCTGTTAAGCTTGTAATACATAATGCCTATAATGTAAGGGTATTATCTTGAGATTACCACCAAAATATATAGCACGAATCGACAGAAGACACGTGATTATTGGTGGTCAGTTCTGCGTATCCGTAGTTCCGCTCATATTACCTTCCATAACGCTGATCAGCCCGAGAAGCCCGCCCCAGTGATAAAAGGCATCGCTGTTGTCAACATCGCAACCGATACCCTTGTCGCCATGGTAATTCTCATGAACATGCCCCTTCTCATTCCATTCTTTGAGGAGAAGTGCTTCCGATTTCTCGACCAGCGACTTCCGGGCTTCCGGTAAATCATAATTTCTGAGCCCAAGGTAAACGAGAAAGTTCATTGGTGCCCATATCCGGCCCCGCCAATACCTTTGATCAGGATAGGCCGGATCATTGCGGGCAATTGAAGGCAGTATCCATTCGCCCCAGAATTCTTCCGGATTGAAGAAATGTTCATCGACCATTCGCTGCGCCTGCTCCGGTGTTGCGACCTCAGCAAGCAAAGGATAGAAGTGCGTAGGCGATAGACGCCGAGAATACTCGCCGGTATTCAAATTCTTATTGAGGAACAGCCCGGTTTGCTCGCACCACATCGACCTCAATTTAACGGCATACTTTTCGACCCGTGCCGTCAGTTCCTCAGCAGCATCGTTGCGAGATATCATCTGCGCCAGATCGGCAAGCGCCTTACAATCAGCAATGTATAAAGACATGAGCCCGACATCCGCCAGCATTAACAGATGTCGTTCTTTGTCAAACGGAACGTCATCGTACATCGGGGAGTTGTCCAGGCCCGATTCCAAAGCTCCGCCGAACCGCTTATTCACGCCGTGTTCTTCCCACAAATTTCCGGTAACCTGCGCATATGGGTTGGAACCCCAACACAAATAACCCTCCCAGTCCCGATGCTGCGACCACCACCTGTTCCAGCACAGGAGCTGATCGAAAAGTCTTGCGGCCAATACCGTTTCGTCGAACATTTCACATAAGGCCTTTATTGTAATGGAACCGACTGGCGGCTGGGAACGATCCCGCGTCTTCATACCCGTGGGATGAGCCATATTCGGAATAAACCCGCTTTCAGTAGCTTCTTCGGTAATGGCAACAGCGTTGGCGTAGGCCAGTTCCTTATTCTCCACTGCGGCCATCCAGGCGGCAAAATAGGTATCCCAGTCAAACAGTGTCCAGCCGCCGGAAGCACAGCTCCAGGTTCTGGCAACGGGCGAAATAACCCGGTCATTGAAGGGGTCATAAATAGTATCCCACGCCAGACAGATTTGCATGGCATTGTAAACTTCGCTTAACTCATTGCGACTGGCAAGAAAGCTTTCCCGGTTACGAGCTAGAACCGATGCTGCCTCGGCCAGACGTCCCGGATTCGAAGATATGTATACGGGAGCATCCAGTTTTACTAAAAGATATGGCGTATCCAGCTCAGTAACGGGTTCCCTGCTGCGCATCTCACCTGACGCCGTTACAGATACGGTACGGTCGACATTTTCGAGCACTAATGTTTCACCTTCGCGACGAACCGACCCGGGGCGATTCCATAAGATTGCACCGCTGATAACCAGAGCCGCCGGCCTCACAGGTTTATTAAGCGGGGTCACAACAGCAAACCAGTCGCCGCCGTCTACGGCTGTCTCTATTTTGAGCTCCGCTCCCGCATAATCCTTCTCATGAACCTTTTTTTCTCCCCATGACAGTTCCAGCGAGGTATATGTCCCGTCGTAGGAGCGTGGCCCGGGTACAACATTCTCACTGCCCTTGCCTTGTCGGCCGATTAACGCCTCGCGCAGACAGCATCCGGTACTGTACACTTTAACCCCCAGAGAGATCGCGAACGCTTCCGGCAGCAGAATGTGCGACAAAACGCTTCTGACATTCCAGGTGTTCCATCCTTCTTTCAACATATAACCTCCTAAAATATGGCTCTATAGAAAAAACTGTGGGCAAATGACGATTATTCCCAACCACCGAATGAAGAATAACTCTCGCAAAGGCGCAAAGAATGGAGTGTCCGTTTTACGTACTACGGGCTTCCAAGCCCGTAGATGCCTTACTGTACGGACTGGAAAGTCCGTACTACATTGTTAGCAGACGAGATGATTGAGCGCCTGGTGGTGTTTGATTTGGTGGATTCCTGTCGTTGTCATTGTCGTTGTCAGTGGAGCGAAGCGAAACGGTTGCCGTAATCGTGATCGAAATCGGCTCCCGGAAATCCGGCTGGCAAAAAATAGCACAGAGAGTTGCGGTATGCAAGCACTCCCGGGAAGGTGCGCATATGAGCAACCTGACTCCGTGAAATTCCAGCTGTGGCGCAGATGCGGGTGGCGGAAGGCGTAGTTCTTCCAGGCGAGAACCAACTTTTTGTAGTAAAGACGGTCAGCTATGCTATAATATTACGTTTTTTAAACGTTGTTCAATTCCCATTCAAGGATCGACTTTTAATATGTTTTCAGATAGAGATTACGCACGTTACCGCCGGCCCTACTCTGGTCGGGCCGAACCCTCTATGGTAAAAACGCTTATTATTGCCAATGTCGCCATCTTTTTTCTCCAACACCTCTCCGGTGGAACTAATGGTCCTTTTAGCAAACTTATTTCTCTACACGTTCCTGCCTTGAAGCAACTGCAGCTCTGGCGTTTGGGAACCCACATGTTCGCCCACGACGGGTTCTTTCATATCCTTTTGAATATGTGGGGATTATATATCTTCGGCAAGCCGCTTGAACAGCGCGTCGGCGGCAACCGATTCCTGCATATTTATTTTCTCTCCGGTATAATCGGTGCCGCGGCGTGGCTGCTTTTCAACAAACAAAAAACCCAATTTGTACCGAAAGTCTCATTGTGGCATACAAACACGCCGGGGAGTGAATAAAATAAGTCGACAGATTCTGAACTCTTGCCTGTACTGCCGATTCGGCAGGCACGCAGGGTTTCAGAATCTATCGACTTATTTTATTCACTCCCCGGCGTGTTTGTATGC
>JAWOEV010000080.1:0-6298 GCA_046482565.1 Lentisphaeria bacterium
GGCCCATGCTCGTGCCTATTTCGGATGAGATTTTGTCTTTTCGGCGGGAATCGCTAGCCGTAAGCTAACGGTTTCCGCCGAAAAAACGAAAGATCGCCGAAAGAGACACGAGCCCTTCGGGTTGGGGCGGCGGCAGCCCCTCTCGGGCTTTTGCGCTGTAAAGCATTACCCCGGAGGGTAGTACATTACAGGGCAAAAGTCCGAGAGGAACCACCGGCGCTCCCAACATGGACCTGAAACCTTTTCGCGGACGGTCTAGTTAGATGCCATGCGAAAAGGGTTGGGCCTGGCTGTTGAGTTCAAAACGCCGCCGCCGGGCTTGCCCCGGTGGAGCGAACGTTTGGGGAAAAGACAAGCGCCACACATTTCCCCAAACTTTCGCACCACTGCTGCAAGGACAGAGGAGGCGTTTGATCTCAGAACAATCGTGAACCCCTTTTCGCATGGCGTCTAACTAAGCAGTCTGCTTGCCATATTTCCGGATTCGCGATATACTTACTTTGAGAAGGCTATTTGACGCCGCCGCTTTTAAGGGTATAATATTATCGTTTTAGTAACCTTTTAGCTTTTTATTTTGACAAAGGATATTGCCAATGACAGACCACAAGCATTACAGGCCCGACACTGTCGCGCTCCATGCCGGGCATACGCCGGACCGGGAAACCCAATCCCGGGCCGTGCCGATATATCAGACGACCAGCTACTTATTCAAAGACACTGATCACGCGGCGAATCTTTTTGCACTCAAGGAATTCGGGAACATCTATACGCGCCTTATGAACCCCACAACGGATGTGTTGGAGCGCCGGCTCGCAACGCTTCACGGCGGAACGGGGGCGGTTGCTACAGCCTCCGGCATGGCCGCGGTTTTTTATGCTGTCACATGCATTACTTCGGCTGGCCAGAACATAGTCAGCGGCAGCAACTTATACGGTGGCACGACAACCCTTTTCAGTCACACTCTGAAGCGCTTCGGAATAGAGGTTCGCTTTGTTGACTCCAGTGACCCTGCCAATTTTGCAAAAGCAATCGACGACAATACTCGTTTAGTATATTCAGAAAGCATCGGTAATCCCCGCTGTAACATTGATGATATCGACGGAATTGCCGAGGTCGCACACCGCCATAAACTGCCATTTATTCTGGATAACACCGTAAGCCCTCCCCCGATTTTTGATCCGTTCGCCCACGGGGTCGATATTGTGGTTGCTTCGCTAACCAAAATCATCGGCGGGCACGGCACCTCAATCGGCGGTATCGTGATTGAGAAAGGCGATTTTGACTGGCCGGGAGCGACCAAATACCCCGAAATCACTGCCCCGGACGAATCGTACCACGGGGTCAACTTCTGGGAAGCATTCGGTAACCACGAAAATGCTGTAGCACCTGGCTTGGCCTATGTTCTCAAAATTCGCACCGGCATGCTACGCGATACCGGGGCCTGCCTTTCGCCGTTCAACGCCCAGCAAATACTGCTGGGGGTGGAAACGCTGCCATTACGCGCCGAAAAACATTGCCGTAATGCCCGCCGAGTAGCAGAATTTTTGAAAGACCATCCGGCAATAGACTGGGTCAACTACACCGGGTTGGAAGACAACGAGCAAAAAAAACGGGCGGCTCACCTTATGCCCCTCGGTCCCGGAGCCGTTTTCGGCTTCGGGATCAAAGGCGGTATTGATGCGGGAAAACGCTTTATAAACTCAGTAGAACTCTGTTCTCACCTGGCGAACATCCTGGATGCTAAAACATTAGTGATTCATCCCGCCAGCACCACACACCAACAACTGACGGAAACCGAATTGCAGGAATCCGGAGTTACTCCGGATTTTATCCGAATATCCGTCGGGATTGAAGATGTCGAAGACATAATCGCGGATCTTGATCAGGCGCTGAAATCTTCCCAGGGATAGAACAGTAGGACAATATCTCCCAACCAAACTCAGGATGATAATAACGCATGCCCGGAAAGTGTTCTCAAAAAATCCGCGTTTGAGGTTTTGAAATTGCGGTCTTCTTTTTCCACACGCGCAAGGGTCGATCGGTACCGATTTTGTCGTCGGGGTCGGTCTCTATCGGGGGATTTCCAGCACAAAACGGGAACCCGAGACGGATTGGTGACGGAACTTCTTTCGCCCCTCTTTCTTCCCAAAAATGCCTGACTTCTGAACTTCTGCATCACTCATGTTTGTTAATGAAGAACTTGCGACTTTTGGATTTACCTGACTTCTGCCTGACCGGTCGCGGACTTCTGAATTCTGGTTTTTAGGTCAGGCGCCGTCCCCGTGGATCAGATCAGATATTGCATCAATGAATTCACGGGCATCATCTATCAGTTCTTCAACCTGATCACGATCGAATTCGACCAGGTCTTGATAGTCGCCTTTGGTGCGGTTGTCATAGGCAAAACCGAAGGATTTACCCAGAGCAACGGAGATCTTGCCGGTCTTGACAAATTCCCGATTGAAGTATCCACGCAGTTGTGAATGGGAGGACGTACTGAAACCATGCTGAAGAGCTAGGGCGCTCACGGCATAGAACATGGAGTAGTATATGCGGTTTACGGTGCCGTGCAGATGTCCTTCAGAGAGGAGGGTCCCGGCTTCGTCCAGAGTTTCGATTGCCCTGCCCATCCGGTACCGCACATAATCCCGTTTTTCTTCCGGCGTCATGCTCTCACTCCCTCGGCAAAGACTTTCTCAATAAAAGGCGTATGTCCTTCGGCACGATTCAGCGCAGCGCGATCAAGCACCTTGATGTCAAACACCACGCCGTGCTCCAGCTCAATATCGAACGCAAGGGACCGGACACGCTTCTCGGTATGCCAGTCAACCGCAGGCCCTGCGGAATCAAGGACAACCATAACATCGACATCCGAAGCCGAAGTATCGGTTCCTCGCGCAACCGAACCGAACACAATGACATCGCTCAGGGCATCCCCGAATTCCCTGCCAAGAGCCTTCCTGAGTGCTTCAACTGCTTCTTTGTGTTTCTGCTTCATCTTGTTTCTGCCGTTTTTTTGAATGGCGTTCATCTCACCTTCATATAATAAGATACTGGTGCAATTGACTTCGGGCAACTCCCGGAATATGATTGGGATGAAGGAGCGATGTCCAGATTAAACTGTCAAGCCATCTCAGCTAATCTGCAACAGCCTCCGGCCAGAAAGTGCTTCTAAAATTCCGCGTTTGAGGTTTTTTGGTTGGCTGAATTTTCCGCGTTTGAGGGGTTCGGATTATGCGGGCCGTGTTGTTAAAGAGCCTAGTTTACAGTGATCGTTAGAGGCGGGGATTGCAAGTGAACCGAAACGAATTGGGTTGCTGGGTTTTCAAAGGAGGCTTTGGGTTTAATTGCTGTTTCTGAGCTCAATAAAATCAAAGAAGAGGATCGCCCCGGTTTACCGGAAAAACAACCGCTCTGTGCCCAGATTGGGTTTGTTCGCAAAAAATCAGCGAAACGACTTAATGTGAAGAAGATGCTCTGTACCCCTTTATTCAGATTCCAAATTTAACTCAAAGGCCCGAAAGTATCTGATCCGATTCTGCTTGAACATTAGCCAACTCAGGGCAAGAACTCCTTACACGTGGATATCTTTCGCGGTAGGCCATAACTTTTCGGAGAAGTTCCATCGCAGAGGCGTATTCATCCTCTCTAAGCACGTTGCGATTTTCCCAGAGTCCTATAACACCATGATCAAGCGTACCTTCGATTCCTATGGCCATTGTATTTGGGCCTTTCTCTCGCAAGCTGTAAAGCGCCATGTATGCGACCGTCACAACTTCACGATGTGCGATCACATCTTCGCGAGTGTCCTGCCTGGCCCCAATGTATAGCCAAGCAGCGCCCCAACCAAGAAACATGAGAAGAAAAATCAAAAGTAAAAGCTTTACGTTTCGATGTATTTTAAGCATGTTATGCCTCCTACAAGCAAAAAGCCCACGGTGCACTTGGTTCTTTGATGATTACGCCAAGCTCATCTTTGTCAGGCGCATTACTCCCGATAAAGGCATTGATTGCATCAGCAGTATCCGGCCAAGGAGCCTCCCACGTAGAGATGGCAGCTCCAGCAGTATTGAAAAACCATGAAGCAAGGTCCGAACCGGTGGGAATGGGTGACCATGGTCCCGGCGCTCCATAGAAAAAGAATGGAGCGCCTTCAGTGAGATCCTTGGCGTATCCGCGGACACCTTCAACCCATTTCTCATCGCAACCACAGCAAATATATTTGCGCTTGAATCCGCGCTTCCAACGAATCTTCAAGCCGTCAGTAACAAAACCTCCAGCACTACCGACAGGACCAGAGCCGAGCGGTACGTAGCCAAAGTATTCCCATTCTTCATCAAGAACGTCATCTTCCCCAGCGTCAACGCAAGGAGCAAATGTTGGCCAGAGCCCCAGAAGGTCAATAATGTTGGCGGCTTTATTTTGGACAAATCCATAAACATTCACCCCTCCCTCTTCTCTGATCGGATCCCTGCTTACCCACCGCCCGATCTCGAGTGAGTAATAACGCCGGCCAGAAAGTGCGGCCAAAAAATCCGCGTTTGAGGTTTTTTATTTGGCTTCAACTTCCGCGTTCAAGGCTTTTGAAATTCGGATGTCAGGTTGTTAAAGAGCTTAATGTAAGATGACGGGATGAGGCGCGGATTGCAAGTGATGGGGCCGGAGAGTTTCAACAGGATCTGGGACATGCCCTAATTTTTCGCTTTATACATCCAGAAAAGACACGTTACGCACGCTATCAACAAGACACCCAACATAAATAAGACATTAAGGCTCAGCGATACGAGCAACTTAGTAACAGCCATTTCAAACTCGAAGTCTGCCCCCTTACTGCCCGTTGTCAACAAATTCGCGAAGGCACCTGCTGTCTTGACACAGGAGAGCACACCAATAGCGATTACGGCAATAATTAAAATTCGCCATATCCCATTGTTCTTAACTCTAATCAACGGCATAAATCACTCCCATCATACCATCTATGACTATATTTACCCCTGTCATCTTTCCACACTACCCCGAGCTTCATGCTCCCATCCCTGCACATACATCGCCACCGAACTGTTGTCTCGTAAAGGATCTCACGCTTCCCGCGAAATGGCAACCTGACGCCTTCGTAGCGAAGTAGTGTTGCTTCGAACGTGCCTGTTTTTTCCCATTAGCGGCATACATCCTAGCCAAATGCTTGAGCGAAATTCTTTGGGCTGTATGGGTTGCTTTTTCCTGAAAAATAAGATATGCTTGTTCCGCGGCAATATAGACGGCTGTGCCTATCATAAAGCCCGTCCACAAACCTAGTTCCCCATGAGGATCAATCTTATTAAGCGGGACGTTTTTTGTATGTGCATACACATTAAACCCACCCTGCTCGCCAATCGGATCCCGGCTCACCCACCTCCCGAGCTCGGGACTGTAAAAACGCATGCCAGAAAGTGCTTTGAAAAATCCGCGTTTGAGGTTTTGAAATTGCGGCCTTTCCCTTTTTTATCTCTATCGAAAAGTGCGCATCACTAAGTGCTGAGTCTTTGCACTTCAGCTTTGATTTGCTTCATGATCTTGGCGGAAAGAAAAAACCCCGCCTCCTTCTGTAGCCGTTTTATCACATTTAGCGGCCAGTCGATTTCGCCATGAAAGTATGCTTTCAGAATAATGCCCAGGATACCCACCGTAGCCAGCTCCATGTCTTTCGCTACATCACGAGCATCTTTCTCATCCAGCAAAACAAGTTCACCATCACTTTCCAATGCCAGGGAAATGGCTTCGGATTCCCCCCGGTCAAGAACACGTTGGAGTACGCGAACTGTATTTATGTCTTTTACGGGGCACACCTGCAACCAGCCATCATCGAGCGCCTTTTTAACGGCATCGTTACCAGCATGATCACTTTCGAGTTTCAGCTCCTCAATTACCGCCTGCGGGACAATTACTTCTCGGAACTGCGCCTTCAGCAAGTGGAGATATCCGACTGCGGCAAGATTCAGAATCGGCGAGGTATTACTGACCACCGGCATATGCCAGATCATCCTCCAGTTCTGTTTCGGTATAATGGCGTGGCAGTTGTGCCTGCCCCAGAAGTCCCGCGAACTCCCGTTTGTCCATGCCGGCCAACTCTCTGGCTTTTCCGAAGGAAAGCAGGCCGTCACTGTAAAGCGCAACAGCCAGCTCCTCTGAGAGGCTCTTTTGAATCTGACTGTCCGGGAGCTTTATGGCATGAGCTATCGAGTCTGGAATGGTCAATGTAAGTGGCATAATTTTTACTCTCTAAGTTGCCATTATGTAGCTTAATTCAATCGAAAAATAT
>JAWOEV010000082.1:0-14322 GCA_046482565.1 Lentisphaeria bacterium
CTCTTTAGCCAGGGTGACGGTGAACTCGACGGTGACCGAGGTCTTGCCGCCGACTGAGGCCTTGCCCTTCATGAAATAGGCATTACTGACTTTTTCCACCAGTTCCGCTTCAATATTCAGAGTGCTGCCGGGCTTAACAATGCTTTTGAACTTGGCGTTATTAATTCGGGTCAAAACAGGAACACCTCCGCTGATGCCGCCCAGCATCTTGGAGAGCAGGATTGCGCCCGTTTGAAAAATGGATTCGCAGATAAGAGCCCCAGGCATGATCGGTTGTCCCGGGTAATGTCCTTCCAAAACCGGCTCATCGGGCCTTATTTCTTTCGTTGTTCTGATTTTTGTTTCGCCGAGTTCTGCAATCCTATCGACAAACAGAAACGGCGGACGATGAGGAATGGCGTTTAGAATCTCCTCCATCTCATAACCCTCCACTTACCTCGAGGGTAGAACCGGTAACATAGGAAGCCTCCCTGGAAGCCAGGAAAAGAACGCAAACAGCCACTTCTTCGGTGTTTCCAAATCTCTTCAATGGAATGCTGACCAGGTAAGATTCACACAATTTATCCGGAAGGTCTTGAATCAACTCGGTGGCGACAAATCCCGGTGAGACGCAGTTAACCGTAATACCCCGAGTGGCCACCTCCTTGGATAACGATTTAGTCAATGCAATCAGACCTGCCTTTGAAGATGCATAGTTCGCCTGACCTTCAGCCATTTTTACGAATTTAATAGTTCAACCATTACCTTTCGACAAAGTCGAAATATTAGCAGTTTGTCCCGACGGATGGCTGCATGAAACAAAGAATATTGACTGGCATCTCCCTGACGGTCGATGCTAAGTCCGACAAACTGCTAGGGCAGCAAAAGCATACAGTCACCGTAACTGTAAAAGCGCAGGTGCTCTTTGACCGCCAGGCGGTAAGCAGCTAGGACTTTGGCAGTCGAACTGAAGGTCGCCACCAGCATCAGCAGCGTTGACCGGGGGAGGTGGAAATTGGTCAGCAAGCCGTCTGTAACCCGTGGTTTGTGCGGCGGATACATAAACAAGCGGGTTCGACCGCTCTGCGGAACCACCCCGGTTTTTGTCCCCGCGCTTTCCACACAGCTTTCCAACACGCGGACACTGGTGGTTCCCACCGCAATGACGCGACCGTTACCCGCGCGCGTTTCATTAATTTTACGGGCCGCCGCTTTTGACAACTCGAAGCGCTCCTCATGCATTTTGTGCTCTTCGATTTTTTCAGTTTTAACCGGTCGAAACGTCCCGGGCCCCACATGCAAAGTAACATTGGCGGTCTCGACCCCCACTTTTTTTATTTTCTCTAAAACCTGCTCGTTGAAATGCAATCCCGCCGTGGGTGCCGCCACCGCCCCGGGTTGCCGGGCATAGACCGTTTGATAACGCTCCCGGTCCGCCACGTCCGTCTCACGCTGAATGTACGGGGGGATCGGCACCGTACCGTACTTTTCCATTAAGCCATGCATCCCGCGATTGCGGGCTTCCACTTCAAAAGTCCCATCTTCCCGGCGCCGCTTGACAACTACCGCATCCCCGCCCTCTTCCCCCAGGGCGACCACTTGCCCCGGCCGCAAGCGGCGCCCGGGCTTCATCATACAGTGCCAGCAGTTGCCGCTCAGTTCTTCCAGAAAAAGGATTTCTACCTTCCCACCCGTCGGTGTCCGACGACCATATACCCTGGCGGGAATTACTTTGGTATCATTAAACACCAGACAGTCACTGGGCCGGAGATAGTCAATGATATCAACAAAATTACGGATTTCGCAGTCACCGCTTTTCCGCCCCATCACCAACATCCGTGATCCAGTGCGCTCGGGTGCAGGGTACTGGGCAATCAATTCTTCCGGTAATTCATAATCAAAATCAGTCAAGTTCATAATAGCGGATAAACTATCCCGGTTTTTGCACGAAGCAACAGTATTGCAGATTTGTTTTTTCTCCGGAAGATTGAAAGCAAACGCTGCGTCACAATGACGCACTACGACTGGGACGATTATACCCAAAACCGGCCTCCGAAAACATTCTTCGTGCTCAGGCTAAATGGATGGCACGCCTTTTGCTATCACAACAATCGAAAAAGGAAGTAGCAATTTGACAAAACATTAATAATTAGAGGATGCTTATTATGAACTTGGATAAATTCACCCAAAAATCACAGGAAGCACTGAGCAGTGCCCATCAAATGGCCGCGGCGGGTAACCACAATGAAATAACGCCGCTGCACTTGCTGGCCGCTTTACTCACACAGGAAGGCGGGCTTGTACCGCGCCTGATAGAAAAACTCGGGCGCGATGCTCAACCTCTGCGCCAGGAGACCGAAGCGGAGCTGGCCAAGTTGCCGCAGGTAGAAGGCAGCGGCGCTTCCCAGGTATATACTTCCCGCGAAGTGTCGAAAGTATTGCAGGGTGCCGACCAGGAGGCGGCAACGCTGAAAGATGAATATATCAGTGTCGAGCACTTGTTGCTGGCGCTTCTGGAGCACGCTCCGAAATGCAAGGATCTATGCGAGAAATACGGGATCGACCGCGATCAGATTTTGACCGCTGTCAAGCAAACCCGGGGGAGTCAGCGCGTTACCAGCCAGAACCCCGAAGACACATTCGAGGCGCTGGAAAAATACGGGCGTGACCTAACCGGGCTGGCCCGGGAAGATAAGCTTGACCCGGTAATCGGGCGCGATGAAGAAATTCGCCGCGTCATGCAGATTCTGTCACGACGCACCAAAAACAATCCGGTCCTCATTGGTGAACCCGGGGTCGGTAAAACTGCTATAGCCGAGGGGCTGGCCACCAGAATTATTCGCGGCGATGTCCCCGAGGGATTGAAAGACCGTAGCATCGTGGCGCTGGACATGGGGTCGCTTCTGGCGGGGGCTAAATTCCGCGGCGAATTTGAGGAACGCCTGAAAGCTGTACTCAAAGAAATCAGTGAATCAGAAGGCAGTATAATCCTCTTTATTGACGAATTGCACACGGTCGTCGGCGCCGGAGCCGCCGAAGGCGCGGTGGATGCCGGAAACATGCTGAAACCAATGCTGGCCCGCGGTGAACTTCATTGCATAGGCGCAACCACGCTCGATGAATACCGCAAGCACATTGAAAAAGATGCTGCCCTCGAGCGCCGTTTCCAGACGGTGGTTGTCGAGCAGCCGAATGTCGAAGAAACCATATCAATCCTGCGGGGGTTGCGTGAAAGATACGAAGTCCATCATGGCGTCAAATTGCGGGACAACGCCCTGGTCTCGGCCGCCGTCCTTTCCGATCGTTATATCAGTGACCGTTTTCTGCCGGACAAGGCAATCGACCTCGTGGATGAAGCCGCGGCCAAACTGCGGACCGAAATTGACAGTCGTCCACAGGCCATCGATGAAATTGCCAGGCGCCAGATGCAGTTGGAAATTGAACTAACCGGACTCAAGAAAGATGAAGATCCGGCGTCCAGAGAGAAAGCCGAAAAGATCGAGAAAGAACTG
The DNA here is from genome assembly GCA_046482565.1 of Lentisphaeria bacterium. GTDB lineage: Bacteria > Verrucomicrobiota > Lentisphaeria > Oligosphaerales > MVZH01 > JAWOEV01. The sequence goes on from JAWOEV010000082.1 coordinate 3,492, forward strand.
GCCGATGTCAAAGAAGAATACAACCGGCTGAATGCGAAATGGGAAACGGAGAAGGACGCCATCAAAGAAGTCAGAGAACTCAGGGAATCCCTCGAGCTGGCCCGCAGCCAGTTGACCAAAGCGGAGAGGGAATACAACCTGGAAAAAGTATCCGAACTGAAACACGGTACTATTCCGAACCTGGAAAAATCCATCCAGGAGGCGGAGGAACGGTTGAACGAAGCTCAAAGCGATCGGCTCCTGCAAGAAGACGTTACCGAAGAAGACGTGGCCGAAGTCATCAGCCGGTGGACGCATATACCTGTGAGCCGCCTAATCGAAAGCGAACGCGAAAAGCTGTTGAAACTGCCGGACGAACTGCACGAACGCGTAGTCGGCCAGGATGAAGCGGTGCAAGCGGTATCCGACGCGGTACTGCGCGCCCGCGCCGGCCTCAAAGAAGAAAACCGGCCGATCGGCAGCTTTATTTTCTTAGGCCCCACCGGCGTCGGTAAAACCGAGCTGGCACGAACCCTGGCATATTCGCTGTTTGATGACGAACGCGCCATGGTCCGGATCGACATGTCGGAATATATGGAAAAACATACCGTGGCCCGCCTGATCGGCGCCCCCCCCGGCTATGTCGGCTATGAAGAAGCCGGACAACTCACTGAAGCGGTTCGGCGTCATCCGTATTCGGTAATCCTTATTGATGAAATAGAAAAGGCGCATCATGATGTTTTCAATATCCTGCTGCAACTACTGGATGAAGGACGCCTGACCGACTCGCACGGACGGACGGTCAACTTCAGTAATACGGTAGTCATCATGACTTCAAACATCGGCAGCTCCAGGATTGTGGAAGAGCGCGATGCGGACTTCGAAAAGATGAAAGATCAGGTCATTAGTGAGCTGCGGCATCACTTCCGGCCCGAATTCCTCAACCGGGTTGACGACATCATGGTTTTCCATGCTCTCGACAAAGACGACATCCTGCAGATTGTCGGTCTCCAGCTCAAGCAGTTTGCGAGCCGCCTCGAGAATGCCAACCTCAAGCTCGAGACCACGGATGCCGCCAAACGCGAACTGGCCGAACAGGGCTATGACCCGGTTTACGGCGCCCGGCCGATTAAGCGCACAATATCGCGCAACCTGGAAAACCCCATCTCCCGGTTGATAATCAGCGGCGAAGCACAGGAAGGACAGACCATCAAAGTGGACTGGCACGACGACCAGTTCCACTTTGAATGCAAAAGCAATGATTAAACTGATAAAGAATGACAAGTAACCCGAGCATTTCACCATAAGGGCGAAACAGCGCCGTCACATCTTTGAATTTACGCGATAGGTGTGGCGGCGGGTACGAGGGGGGATGGGAAGGGGGTGTTGGATCGAGGGATCGAGTGAATCGGTTCCTTCGAATCTTTCGACTTGTTCGATTCATTCGAGTCGTTCGATTAAGTCGATTATGACGATAATTACGAGAATACCAACCCCTATGCAGCATTCCTTACCCGCAGTCGGCAAGCTCAAAGGCCCAACCGAACTCATCTTCCTCCTCGCCGTACTGGATAGCGGTAACCCGATTGTATAATTTCTGGAGGACCGGTCCGCAAGTTTCAGCCTGACTGACCTTAATCGCTTCATCGCCGCGAACAATTTCACTGATTGGGGTTATGACAACCGCCGTTCCGCAGGCCCCTATTTCGCTGAACTCCTTAAGCTCATCATACGGCACAGGGCGCCGCTCCACTTTTAACCCCTCATCTTTGGCAACTTTTTGCAGGCTGTCGTTCATAACACTGGGCAGAATCGAAGCCGACTCCGGCGTCACAAAAGTATCATCCCCTTTTATGCCGATAAAATTAGACGTCCCGAACTCTTCCACATATTTGTGTTCTTTGGCATCCAGATAAAGCTCTACCTGAAAGCCTTTTTCCATGGCGACCATGTGCGGCACCAGGCTGGCCGCGTAATTGCCGCCGACCTTGACATGCCCAACCCCTTGCGGTGCCGCCCGATCATATTCATCCAGAATCACAGCGCGAACCGGCTTCAATCCTTCTTGATAGTACGGACCGACCGGTAATACCAGTATTATGAATACGTATTCCTGAGCCGGATGTATCCCTATCTGCGGGCCATTCCCGAAAAGCAAAGGCCGCACATACAGGGAACCGCCGCTTCCATAAGGCGGCACGTATTCCATGTTATCTTCAATCACCCGTCGGACAGCCGCCAAAAACATGGGTTCCGAAAGGCGCGGCATCCGGATGCGCTTCGCGCTATTCTGCAACCGCCGCGCATTCATGTTAGGACGAAATAGCCGCACTTTGCCGTCGGCACAGCGAAAAGCCTTCAACCCCTCGAACGCCGTCTGCCCGTAATGCAAAGCAGTTGCCGCGATATTAATATTGAAATGCGGGTCGGCACAAAGTTCACCGCCGTCCCATTCACCATCCCGCCAGACATAGCGGATATGAGAATTGACATCGCGATAGTTAAAGCCTAATTTTGTCCAGTCAATATGATTATTCACCCGTCAATCCTTGGTAATAATGTTAGTTTTACCGGCTCTATAGAAAAAATTTTGGGTAAATCACGATAGCCACAATTCACCCACAGATTCTACTGACGATACGGTTTTTTAACGCGGCCAGCATTTTTTGCCTGTTTTATTCGGCAAATCTACATGACTCCTCCGAATTCTGCAAATCATATTTTAAATTCACTTACCCGCATTGATTTTACGGTATTAAAAACTATCTTGGAAACTTTACAAAATTTTTAGCTTTCTATAATCTGAGGAACACATTACGATGGCTGAAGAACTGCAAGCGCTCTTGGACAAAATTAATGAACAGGGTATTCAGAAGGCCGACGAAGACCGCAAACAACGCCTCGAAAAAGCCGAAGAAGAAGCCCGGAAGCTTATCGCCGACGCCAAGGACGAAGCTGACAAAATTGTTTCGGACGCTCAAAAACAAGCGGATTTGTTAACCGAAAAAGGACGTGACTCCCTGCGTCAGGCTGCCCGCGATACCATACTCTCGTTGCGTGAGAGACTCCAAGACCAGATAGCCGATCTTGCCGAGCAGGCCATTGCCGAAGATATCAATCCCGAAGCTCTGGCTGATTTCATTGCCGACATGGTCGAGGAACACTCAAATGAAAAGTCACAGACCGCAGATATCGAAATACAGATTCCTGATAAAGACGTTGACGCAATCCGCAAGCATTTGATGGCGCGGCTGGGCGCTACCTTTAAGGACAAGTGCGAACTCACCCCATTGCCGGAGATGGAGGGTGGTTTCAAGCTTTCAGTTCAGGAAGGCGATGTGTATTATGATTTCTCAGACAAAGCCCTGGCGGAAGTCCTCTGCACATTCTTGAATCCGAAGTTGTCCGAAATTGTCAAGCCGGCCCTGACTGAAGATAAAGAAGACGAGAATAAAAACGCAGAATGAGCGGCCCTAATTATTATTTTTTAGTCAGCTCCCTGCCGATGCTGCATTTGACTGAAGAGTTGCCGATCACATCGGATAAGTTTATATCCGACTGCAGGCTTCACTTGTCTCACGACCAGGTTGAAATACTCGAAAACGTGTCGCCTGATCCGGACAGAACGCCCCGCACTCCCGTCGAAAAGGAATGGATAAGCTGGGAAACCTATTTCCGGAATGCGATCGCAGCGGAAAGGGCCTCGCAAAGCGGCGGGCGGGCAGATCAGTGGCTACGGCCGGAAACCGGCGTTTTCCCGGGCATCCGGAAACAACTCAGTGACGCGTTTTCCGCCGCCAATCCGGCCGAACGTGAATTGGCTATTGACGAAATCAGATGGAAGCAGCTGGATGATATGGAAGCCCGCCACCAGTTTGATTTCGGCGCCCTGGTTATTTACGGCCTGCGCCTGCAAATCGCCGAACGCTGGGCTGCAAAGGATGTCGGCAACGCGCAACAGAACTTAAACAATCTTATTGACGCAATCGAAGATAAAGCGCGAGATCACTAAGCAATACCGAATAATACGGAATAATACCATGGCACAACAGGAGCGTAAAGAGGGCAAAGTAGTCGGCGTCAACGGCAATATGATCACCGTTGAATTCGGCGAACGTGTCATCCAGAACGAAGTAGCGTACATCCGCGTAAATGAAAACGTCCGTTTAAAAAGCGAAGTGGTGCGGGTTCGCGGCAGCGTAGCTGACTTGCAGGTATATGAAGATACCAGCGCGGTAGTCGTAGGTTCTCCGGTGGAATTTACCGGCGAACAGCTTTCGGTTCTTCTCGGCCCTGGTTTACTGAGCCGGGTCTTTGACGGCCTGCAGAACCCGCTACCGGAACTGGCCGAGCGAGGCGGTTTTTTCCTGCAGCGCGGCGTTTATCTCAACCCTCTGGATCAAACCTCCAAATGGGAATTCACCCCTACAGCTAAGGTCGGGGATGAACTTGAAGCTGGCGATACTGTGGGCACGGTTCCGGAAGGTCTTTTCGATCATCAAATAATGGTGCCGTTTAAATGGCCCGGCAAATGGACCATTACGGAAATCACGGAAAAAGGCGAATACAGCCTCAGCGATACCGTTGCCAAAGCTAAACAGGAAAACGAAGAGCGCGAGATTACGCTCACCCAGACTTGGCCGGTCCGCCAGGCCATTGACGCTTACGAAGAGAAGGTATTCCCGGAAGAAACGCTGGTTACCCAGCAACGCGTAATCGACACGTTTTTCCCGGTGGCCAAAGGCGGAACATTTTGCACTCCCGGGCCGTTCGGGGCCGGTAAAACCGTATTACAGCATGCCATGGCCCGTTATTCACAGGTTGATGTTGTGGTCGTCGCGGCCTGCGGCGAACGCGCCGGTGAAGTTGTCGAAATCCTCCAGGAGTATCCGGAGTTGGAAGACCCGCGCACCGGTCGCAAACTCATTGACCGGACAATCATCATCTGTAACACCAGTTCCATGCCGGTAGCCGCCCGGGAAGCCTCGGTTTACACCTCCGTCACTCTGGCCGAATACTATCGGCAAATGGGGCTTAACGTCCTGATGCTGGCGGATTCAACTTCCCGCTGGGCCCAGGCCCTTCGCGAGCGCAGCGGTCGTCTGGAAGAAATCCCCGGGGAAGAGGCATTCCCCGCCTATCTGGAATCACTGATCGCCGGGTTCTATGAACGAGCCGGCCTGACAAAACTGCGGGACGGCCGGTTCGGTTCCGTGACAATCGGCGGCGCCGTCAGCCCCGCCGGCGGGAACTTTGAAGAACCCGTAACCCAGGCCACCCTCAAAGTAGTCGGCTGTTTCCTGGGGCTGTCACGCGACCGCGCCAACGCGCGTCGCTACCCCTCAATCCACCCACTCGACAGCTGGTCCTCATATCAACCGCTGGTGGATAAGCAAAGCGTTCGCAAAGCCCGCGACACGATCGCGCGGGGTAACGAAATTAACCAGATGATGAAAGTGGTCGGGGAGGAAGGTACGCCGATCAGCGATTTTGTCATCTACCTGAAAAGCGAGTTTATCGATGCCGCCTATCTCCAGCAGAACACTTTTGATAACGTAGATGCCGCCACGTCCGCCGAGCGTCAGGAATATGTTTTCAATAAAATCGTCGATATCCTCAATACCGAGCTCGCATTTGACACCCGGGAAGACGCCCGCACGTTCTTCCAGGAACTGCGCCAGACCACCGTTGACTGGAACTATGCCGAATGGCAATCCGATGAATTCAGGAACCTGGAAGAACAGATCGACAAAATCATCGCTAAAGCTACGCCGAGCGAATAACAACCCGCGAAAAACCGATATAAAAGCAGCATTATGAAAAAAGTCTATCATAAAATCGTCCAGATAAGCGGTAATGTAATCACCGTCGAAGCTGACAACGTAGCATACAACACCCTAGCCGAAGTGACCAGCCAAGACGAAGTTTCGCTGGCCCAGGTTATCCGTCTGGAAGGCCGCCGCGTGTCGTTACAGGTTTTTGCGGGAAGCCAGGGGGTTTCCACCGACAGCCAGGTCCGCTTTCTGGGTAAACCCATGCAGGTATCCTCTTCGGAAAACCTGATGGGGCGCATTTTTACCGGCAGCGGTCGCCCGCGGGACAACGGCCCTCACATCAAGGAAGATCTCATCGATATCGGCGGCCCCTCCGTCAACCCCTCTAAACGAATAATTCCACGGAATATGATCCGTACCGGCCTTCCAATGATCGATGTTTTCAACTCCCTCGTGGAAAGTCAGAAACTGCCGATTTTCGCGGCTGCGGGCGAACCCTATAATCAGCTTCTCGCCCGGATCGCCATGCAGGCGGAAGTCGATATGATTATCATCGGCGGCATGGGCCTGAAAAACGATGATTATTTATTCCTGCGCAACACCCTTGATGAGCAGGGTGCACTCTCCAGGTCAATCATGTTCGTCCATACCGCCGCCGACCCGATCGTCGAATCAATGCTGGTTCCCGACATGTCCCTAGCGGTCGCCGAACACTTTGCCACCTCCGGCAAACGCGTGCTTGTACTGCTTACGGATATGACTAACTTCTGTGACGCTCTCAAGGAAATCGCTATCACCATGGAGCAAATCCCGTCGAATCGCGGATACCCCGGCGACCTCTACAGTCAGCTGGCCAGCCGGTACGAAAAAGCCGTCGATTTCAGTGATGCCGGCTCTATCACGCTCCTCAGTGTAACCACCATGCCGGGGGATGACGTAACCCACCCGGTGCCCGACAATACCGGCTATATCACGGAAGGCCAGTTCTATCTGACCAATGAGCGTATCGACCCGTTCGGCTCACTCAGCCGCCTTAAACAGCAAGTCAATGATCGCACCCGAGACGACCACCGGGCCGTTATGGATAATATGATCCGGCTCTATGCCGACTGCCGGGAAACGCGCGAGAAACTGTCGATGGGCTTCCGCATGAGCCCCTGGGACAACAAACTTCTCAAATACGGCGGCCTCTTCGAAGAACGGATGATGGACCTCGGGGTCAACATCCCGCTTGAAGAAGCTCTGGACCTCGGCTGGGAGACCATGGCCGAATGCTTCGAAGCCTCGGAAACCGGCATTAAAACCGACCTGCTCAAGCAATACTGGCCTGAAGAAGAGCGGAAATCCGCGGCTGAAAATGAGGCCGACGATACGGTCGAACAGGAGAACTTCGAGCGTAACCCTGAAGAAGAAGAATCAGAAGACCAAAGTACGGATACTGAATCCCAGCCCGGGGAATAACCGGAAACAGGCAGACTAGTGCTCTGTATAATTCACGGGCCAAGTTCGCCGCAGATTTCTTCGAGACTAGGCGATGCTTCCTGCTGGACAGCAGGATGCAAGACGCAGGCTCGGAGGAAGATGCGGTAAAATTGGCCCGCCCGTGTGGTGGGTTTTTGAGAAAACAATCCACCGGCACTAAATTTTCAGGCATGAAATCGATAAGTTTCAACGTTTAAGTTTAATACACCGTTTTTTCAAAAAACCATGAATTATTCAGGATAGCGGATGGCCAAAGTTAAACTGACAAAAAATGAACTGAAAAAGCAGCAGGATGATCTGCAACGTTTCAGTCGTTATCTGCCCACGCTGCAGCTGAAGAAGCAACAGCTGCAGCTGGAAACCCGCTTGGCTCGACAGGAAATACGCAAGCTTGAGGACGAAGAAAAAGAGTTTCGCCGCAAGATTCGGGATTGGATATATCTTCTGGACGAGCAGAGCGCCGATACAATCAAAGACATCATCAACGTCGAAAGCCTGCAGACCGGTATCAGAAATATCGCCGGGGTGGATACGCCGGTGTTCAAGGATTTAGTCTTCACCGACCCCGCTTTGGATCTTTTTGCTACACCGGCATGGTTCGATGATATGATCGAAACGGTGCGGCAGTTGACCATTTTCCGCTTACGGCATCAAATTCTCAAACAGCGTCTTGAAGCGTTAGAGGCCGAACTGCGGACCACCACGCAGCGCGTCAACCTTTTCGAAAAAGTCAAAATCCCGGAGGCGCGAGACAATATCCGCCGCATCCAGATTTATCTCGGCGACCAGCAGACCGCTCAGGTCGGCCGGGCAAAGATCGCCAAACGTAAAACACAGGCTTTGCGCACATAGTGATTGAACCGATGAAAAAAACCGCCGTGATCTGCATCGCCGCAGATCGCGCTCATACTGTCGACCGTCTCGGTGACCTCGGCATTGTTCATGTGGTCGAAGTCGAGCCCCCGCGCTCGACGGAACTCAATGAACTAATCAGTTATCGGGATCAGGTGGAAAAGGCCGTAAACCTGTTAAGCTCTCGGGAACCCCGTAGACATCACACCGGCGGCGACCTTGAAAATCGTGAGATCCGCGATTTGGTCGAGGACACCATCGGGACCAATCAGGAAATCAACCACACGCGGGAACGCCTTGATTACTGGCGACGCATACATGAACAGGTCCTCCCTTGGGGATCGTTCGATTTAAACCAACTGGAAACACTGAAGCAACGCGGCCTTGATGTTCGCCTCTGCACTGCGCCACGCGATCAGCTTCCGCAGCTGCCGCCGGGCGCTGTACTGGAAGAAATAAGCCGTATTGGTAAGCGGGTTTATTTCGCGATTTTCATCCCGGATGGGGTGGAAATCCAAGCAGAACTGCCCGAAATTCAGTTACCCGCTGAAACCCGTCTCGACCACATTAACCACCATATTGACGAGTGCCGGAAAAGCATTTCAGAGCTCAAACATTCACTCGACCACTACGCCACAGTTACCGACCGCATCAAACAACATCTGGAAGAAGTCGAAACTAAGTTGCAATTCATGCAGGCCCGCGAGAGCATGGGCACAACTCAGGAACTTTGCTATCTGGAAGGGTTTGTCCCGGAAGCCGCGGTTGATTCACTGCGCGAAGCCGCGCGTCAGCACGGTTGGGGCCTGTTTATCCGCGACCCGGAGGAAGCCGATTCCGTCCCCACCAAAATCACTCTGCCGAAGTGGGCCCGCCCCATCCGGATCGTCATGGAGGCCATGGGCATTCTGCCGGGCTATCGCGAGGTTGACATCAGCGCCTGGTTCATGGTCTTCCTTTCGATTTTCTTTGCCATGCTGATCGGCGATGCGGGGTATGGTGCCCTGTTTTTCACCGCCACATTGGTCGCCCGCGCCAAGTTCCGCAAAGCCCCATCACAACCCTTCTGGCTGGTCGGGGTTTTCGCCGTTACAACCATGATCTGGGGTGTGTTGAACGGCACATATTTCGGTATGCAGAGCAATATCTGGGCACCGCTGGCCGATTTAAAACTCACTTGGCTGACCGGCCCCGATTCACAAAACAACATCATGTGGCTGTGCTTCCTGCTCGGGGCCGTGCATTTGAGTATTGCTCATACCTGGAATGCCATTGTTTACGGCAAGACCCTTAAAGCCTTACGTGAAGTGGGTTGGGTCGGGGTCGTCTGGGGCAACTTTTATCTGGCTCAAATGCTGGTGATCGGTAATGAAGAAGCAGTGGGGATGGTAAAAATGCTGTACCTGCCGGGGCTGGTAATTGTGGTTTTGGTAACCATGATTAAAGAATTCGGTTTCGTTAATATCCTCTTGATGGCCTTTGGCTTTATCAATGCCTTTGTCGATGTTGTTTCATACATCCGCCTGTACGCGGTGGGGATGGCCACGGTGGCCGTAGCCCAGAGTTTCAACAGCATGGCGACCGGCCTCGACCTTCCCGTCTGGATCAAACCGCTGGTCATGATTTTAATTCTGCTGCTGGGCCATACCCTGAATATCGCCTTGGGGGCCATGAGCGTGCTGGTCCACGGCGTCCGCCTCAATGTCTTGGAATTCTCGCAACATCTCAACCTTGAATGGACCGGAGTGAAATACACTCCGCTCAGCAAAAGATAATCAATTGTGAAGACAAAGTAAGATTGCAGTCCGCAATTCAATAAAACCTGAATCCGTGAGAAAACAAACAGCACAAAATGTCAATCACCCAACGGGTTAATCGGCATAATGTTTTAACTTGTTAGTATGCAAGAGATAAAACCTTTTTGCTGTTTGTTTTCTCACGAATTCAGAAAAAAAGGAGTACACAGAAAAATGGATGCAAGCCTCGTAGTATCACTCGGAAAACTCGGTGCCGTATGCGCTGTAACCTTCGCGGCCATGGGCTCAGCCCTGGGAACCGGAGCCGCTGGCATGGCGGCCGTCGGAGCCTGGAAAAAATGTTATGCCCAGAACCGGGCGGCCCCCTTCATGCTTATTGCTTTTGTCGGTGCGCCCCTTACTCAGACCATCTACGGCCTGATCCTGATGAACAGCATCTCCGAAATTGCCACAGGACTTACCGCGGCCAATCTTAATTTTGTCGCCCTGGTGGGGGCTGGACTTTTCGGCGGAATCGCCATGGGAATGTCTGCCATGATGCAGGGGCGCGCCGCGGCCGGAGCTTCTGACGCCCTAGCCGAAACCGGCAAAGGCTTCGGTAATTACCTGATCGTTCTGGGCATTATCGAAACCGTTGCTCTGTTCGTCATGGTCTTCGTCGGCTTCCTCGGAGTCCTCAGCTAGTATTTCGACTCTGTCGAAAGTTTTTGGTGTAACTAGACCGTCCGCGAAAAGGTCTCAGGTCTCCGCCTGAGGCGGATTGAGGAGCGCCGGTGGTTCCTCTCGGACTTTTGCGCTGTAATGTACTACCCTCCGGGGTAATGCTTTACAGCGCAAAAGCCCGAGAGGGGCTGCCGCCGCCCCAACCCGAAGGGCTCGTGTCTCTTTCGGCGATCTTTCGTTTTTTCGGCGGAAACCGTTAGCTTACGGCTAGCGATTCCCGCCGAAAAGACAAAATCTCATCCGAAATAGGCACGAGCATGGGCC
>JAWOEV010000085.1:0-4154 GCA_046482565.1 Lentisphaeria bacterium
TATTTTGAGTTTTTTCTGAGCGAGACCGGCTTCATCGAGGTAGCCACATTTGCGTTTCTTGTTTTAGCCATCGCGATTCTGTTCCGATTGCTTTTTCAATGGCACGCGTTGTCCCGGCTGATCCGGGGGTGGTTATTATTTCTTCTAGCTGGTAGCATCTATTTCGCCGGGGAAGAGATAGACTGGGGCCAAGTGTGGATTGAAATATCGACACCCGAAGTTATTGAGGAGGTGAACCGGGAGGGTCAGTTCAGCCTGCATAAAATTGACTTCCACACGGTACCGCGTTTTATCTTCAATAACGGGCCGCGTCTGGCAGCTACTCTGGTTATGTTTTTTGGCGGAATCGTGGCGCTTCGGCGCCGCCGCGTCATAGAAAAATTGCGTCCTAAATGGCGGGACGATGCAGAATTTATACTGCCCACACCGGCCCTAGCCGTTAGTTTTTTACTGGCGGCTTTATCAACCGTTCCGGCTAAAATTATCAAGGCTGTTTATGCCACTTCCGACGATGTCCCGACTTACCTGGAATTGTCTTTGCGCAAACCATCGGGAGAGTTTAAGGAGTATTGTATCGCGTTATCGATAATGTTGTACGCATGGTCACTGTATAGACGCCATGCGAAATCCGGTCGTTGCGGCGCAACGACTTATAGCCCAAGTTGCGAAACTTGGGCTAGCATTGGGTGTTTTGTCGAGCGGAAACCCGAGGGAGAACGATAAACTACGACGCGAACTCTGACAATAGCGTTGGAATCCCACATGAGTTCAAGCCAGTCCGGTTCGCTTAATCGGAGGTTGGTGTCCCGTCCTCCGAACGTTGGCGTTTGGTCAGCAGGATTACGTCGCGCAAGCCTTGGTCGTCCCGGGCTTCGAACCAGCGTTTCTGGAAATCTTCTTTCTGCACTACCTGGGCAATGGCGGCCAGGGCGCGCAGATGGAAATTTCGCTCGTCGCGAGTTGCGGCCAGGACAAAAATGGTTTTCACTTGTGGCGCTTCCTCTGAGAACTTGACTCCTGTTTTCATCCGGGCAATGAGCATTTCAAAACGGTTTTTGCCTCTGACCACAATATGCGGTACGGCCAGAGATTCAGTCAAGAGGGTACTGCTTTCTTCTTCGCGCTGCTTTAATATGTCCGCCAGGGGTTCAGGGGAGAGCTCAAGCCGGGGTGCCAATTTGTCCGCTGCCAGCTTGAAGAACTCATCTCTATTCATTGGCGTATCATCATCAATGACGACTGCTCTTTGGACCAGTTTGTCAAATCTGTCCCAGACAATTTCATCGCGTTCACGGATAATTTCCTTGAGCTCCTCTTCAAGCGTGCCGCTGACCAGTTGCCGGTCGGTGAGGCGGCCAATGAGATGCAGAAGCGCGCTCTCCTGCTGTGCTTTATTGCGTCCGAAAAACCAGAATCCCAGAAATGAAAGGAGGATCAAAGTTACACTGATCAGATAGGCTTCCAAACCAAGCTCAAACAGCACCAGTCCCAACCCCAGGATACCGCCGATCTGCAGCCACGGATATAGCGGCGACTTGAACAGCGGCCGGTAATTTCCAAGCCCGCTTTCGCGCAGGACGATGACCGCTAAACAGGAAAGGATGTAGGTCATAATCAAAACACAGGAGGCTGCCTCGACCAGAGTTCTCAAATCGACAAGCAGGCTGAGCAGGATGAGTATACCCGTGACAATGATGGCTGCATGAGGCGTTTGAAATCGGGCATTGACTTTTGACAGGCTGGCGGGCAGCAGGTTGTCACGGCTGAGCGCCAGCAGATATCGGGAGGCCGCCATAATCCCCGCATTGGCGGTTGATACAAAAGCGAGAATAGCGCCGAAACTCATGGCGACATACCCGAATTCGCCCATGATGACGCGCCCCCCGTCGGAGATCGGTGTGAGAGAATTATTCAATTCCGACGGCTCGAGGACCCCGCTGGTAACCATTACGGTGAGGGCATAAAGAAGGGTCACGAAAATGAGTGCCAGGGTTAAACCTAAGGGCATGACTTTTCCCGGGTTGCGGACTTCCTCAGCAACGCTGGCGACTTTCAGTAAACCGCCGTAGGAAACAAAGACAAAGCCGGCGGTCGAAAATATTTTTCCGATGCCGTGGGGGGCAAACGGCATAAGCAGTTCCACCCGCGTCTGGGGCATGCCGACGATCACATACATGAGCAGCAATGCAAAAAGAGAGAAGACGATGACTGCCTGGGCCCGCGCCGCCTGTTGGACGCCGATTATATTAATGACGACAAAGGCAATGGTCAGAAGAATACCGGTTGCCAGTCCGCTGAAATTGGCAATCAATCCCACAAAAGTTGCCATACCGACGACGGCGAAGGCGCTTTTAAGGGAGAGTGAAAACCAGCTGAGAACACCGGCTATCGATCCCATCCCCGGCCCGAAACCGCGCATAATGTAGAAATAATCACTGCCTGCCTTGGGCATGGCTGTAATTAGTTCCGCCATGCTCAAAGCGCCGGTCGTGGCAAGAAAGCCAGCCAGGACGTAAGACCAGATTACGCCGGGGCCGGCCATGGCATGCGCTATACCGGGCAGGATAAAAAGGCCGGAACCGATCATTGCGCCGGAAGCAATAGTGAAAACATGAGCCAGCCCTAAGCCTTTACTCAAATTGATCATCTTCTTCATAATATTAATCTAACGCCATAATAGTCCGGCTGCACCTAGTGCCTAATATTATAAATACCCCGTGTCAATTACTTCGTATTTATTATATTAGGCACTAGCCTGACCGTCCGCGAAAAGGTCTCAGGTCTCCGCCTGAGGCGGATTGAGGAGCGCCAGTGGTTCCTCTCGGTCTTTTGCGCTGTAATGTACTACCTTCCGGGGTAATGCTTTGCGATCCGAAAGCCCGAGAGGGGCTGCCGCCGCCCCAACCCTAAGGGCCCGTGCTTCTTTCGGCGATCTTTCGTCTTTTCGGCGGGAACCGTTAGCTTTTTCGCTAGCGATTCCCGCCGAAAAGACAAAACCGCATCCGAAATAAGCACGGTCAGGGGTGCGATACCTTTTCGCATGGCGTCTAGCTTGGCCTCTGCCCGCATGCGGGGCGGTGTCTCGCAGCGCCTGGACCTCATGATTATGCACGCTTGCGGAGGGAGGAGGCGATATTCAGTGCTACGGAGATGCCGCTTCCACCTGAGGCGCCATACGAAATAGAACTCTATATAGGAGAGAAAAACATCAAGCGGTGGAGCCTTGAAGGATTATCACCCCAAAAGCCTTTCATGATTTTCTCAGGACGGGACCTTAAAAAATTGAATAATTCTGAAGTGATTAATATAGATAACATATGGGTGCTTCTGCCTTCTTCTGATAGGGTCGTCGTGTATGATGCTAACGGAGTCGAAAAAGATGACGTTGAGGAACAATGTTTCTCTTTGACTGGAGACTGGGTTGGCTATAACACATTGAATCTTGATCTTTCATCCGCGGCCTCCATTGAAATTATCGGGGAGACGAAAAAAGAGCTTCTCAGAATAAGCCATCCTGAATGTGAGGTTTTTTTTACCGGCGGAGACCTGATTCTGCCGGCCGAAAACAGCCCTGACCAAGTCCCCCTTTACGGAAACTCTCCACCACAACTCATGTTGAGCGCTGAGCATGTTGATACGCACCATTTACTTGATCAGCTCACAATCCGCATCTCGGGTATAGGCCCGGGAGGCAGTCTCGCTTATGAGCCGGATTCCGATCTCGATTCAGCTTTCGAGGAAAAAAATGGTCTGATTGCTATTGATATTCGCAAATTGCTGCAATCAAAACTTTGTCCTGGAGATATATCGGTTACCCTCTGGCACAGTGGTCGGCGCTTAACAGATCATCGTTTTCGATGGGCCCCGCATCTCAGTTGGGTCTGGAGGGAAAATGGTCGAGAGGTGCTGATATCATATCCGTCCAACGCGAGAATATCCACCGGCGGTATTGAATATCGTATGCAGCCCATCAAGAAGGGGAATAATTGTTGTCTCATCAGTTTGCCGGATGATTCTCATGAAGTTGAATTTGATGTTGTATGGGAAACAAATGGATCCAATTCTTTTATCGTGCCGATTCGCCTCTCCGGCCCGAGGTGGTCTTTTTTAAGGGATCGCTCTGCTTCACCGGCATGGCGAATTCAACCTGTAGA
>JAWOEV010000186.1:0-11062 GCA_046482565.1 Lentisphaeria bacterium
GGACACGTCGGAAGAGGGGGCAATCAGTGAAATGACCCCGCCGCAGTCTATGGTCAGCCTTGTATGGCATTCCCGCATCAGTAAAGCGAACTCAAGCTTGGTGCACGATTCGCTGGAAGCGTTGTCAAAGGCCTTGCGAAGTTTGCCTCATGACCCCGAGTCCGACCTGATTGTACTTTCTGAAACCGCCATAACTTCGGATTACCCAGGCGGCTTGCTGATTCCTTCTCTGCTTTATTTTCGCGCCTGTGAGCAGGTCGGGGATTTATACCAGTCTTCCGGCGACGACGGGGAAGCTGACGTGTGGCGTGCGAAAGGCAGGGCAATGGCTAAGCGGATCCGGATGTGCTTATGGGATAAAAAGCGCGGTCTTTTTAAGACCGGTACACAAATTACCGATAAGCATGATATTTGGGGTTCTGCGCTGGCCGTGTACATTAATGTGGCAACGTCCGGGCAGTTGATGTCAATAGCGGGTTATTTGCGAAATAATTGCGATGAATTGTTTTACAGAGGCCATTTGCGTCGCTTTGCTGCCGACGAGGATTTGTCAGTTGCTACAGAGCCGCAGCATAATGATAGGGACTGGAAATTCTGGGCTTTCCCAGTTGGGTGGGCCGCCTATGCACTTAATATTATTGACCCGATATTGGCTGACAGTTTAATTAGCGAGTATTTTCAAACGCAAAAACAGATAGGTGTTTTTCAATGGATCAATCGCCAAAACCAAAGTGGAGGTGTGGGCAATCTGGCAAGCGCCGCATTGCCGCTGGGCGGGATTCGGCGTATCATAGACAAGCGCCTCCATTCTACCTTGTGAGTTAATTTATGCCGAGCAGAAAAGAGTATATTAAAGCCAAAGTTGAGTGCGATTACCTAATTATAGGCACAGGTATCGCCGGTCTCTATTCAGCCTTGAAAGCCGCAGAGCATGGAAAGGTTGTCGTTATTACTAAACGTCAGGCGGACGAATGCAATACCCGTTACGCTCAAGGTGGGATAGCTTGCGTAATTGCGGAGGGGGATTCCGTTGAGGCACACGTCGCGGACACTCTGAACGCCGGGGCCGGCCTTTGCCGTCAAGACGTTGTTCGCGAGATCGTGAGCCTCGGTCCGGAATGTATCAAAGATTTATTGAATTGGGGTATTCACTTTACGCGGGCGGCGGAAATTGGCACCGGAGAAGGGACAAAGGGGGATAGTTCCGGCTTTGATCTGGGGCGCGAGGGCGGTCACAGCCAGCGGCGGGTGCTACACTCAGGTGATGTGACCGGCCGGGAGATTGTCCGGGTTCTCTTGAAAAAATGCCGTGAACATGCCGATATTGAGCTTTTAGAAGACCATATTGCCGTAGACCTTATTTCATCCCGGAAATTGTCCTGGCAGGGGGAAAACAGCTGCCTGGGGGCTTACGTGCTGGATCGAAGCACAAATCATATTCGCACCTTCATCGGGCGGTTTACTATCCTAGCCAGCGGCGGGGCGGGGAAAGTATATTTATATACAAGTAATCCTGATATTGCGAGTGGCGACGGGACCGCCATGGCATACCGGGTTTATGCAGAGATTCGAAACATGGAGTTCTTCCAGTTCCACCCCACCTGCCTTTATCACCCCGAGGCTAAATCCTTTTTGATCAGCGAAGCGGTGCGGGGGGAGGGTGGTATACTGAAAATTTATCGTGGTGAAAGGTTGACTGAGTTCATGGATGATTACCACGAAATGGGCAGCCTGGCACCCCGCGATGTGGTGGCCCGAGCGATAGATACCGAATTAAAACGCACCGGTCAGCCCTGCGCCTACCTGGATATCAGACACCGGGATGAAGCTTACTTGCGTAAGCGATTCCCGAATATATTTGCGGCCTGCCTGGAATTCGGAGTCAACATGGCCAGTGACCTGATTCCCGTTGTGCCGGCGGCTCATTACTGCTGCGGCGGTGTCAAAACCGATGTGAACGGCCACAGCACGGTTTCCAACCTGTATGCCGTCGGTGAAGTCGGATGTACGGGGTTACACGGCGCCAATCGACTGGCCAGCAACAGTCTGTTGGAAGCCATGGTCGTTGCGCGTAATGCCATTGAACACACACTTTCCAATCCCGATAAAACGTATCCGGCCGCTGCGGGAGATATACCGGCCTGGTCATCCGGTAACGCGGTTGATTCAGATGAAGAAATTGTCATTTCACATAACTGGGATGAAATACGTCGGTTTATGTGGGATTATGTTGGCATAATGCGCACCAACAAGCGCTTGGAGCGAGCTAAAAACCGGATTCGGCTGATCAGGAATGAAATTGAAAAATACTACTGGGATTTCATTGTTACGCCGGATCTGGTGGAACTGCGGAACCTTGCCTCGCTTGCAGAAATGATTATCGACAGCGCGATTGCCCGCAAGGAAAGTCGAGGGTTGCACTACAACGCCGATTACCCGATCAGAAATCACCCGCCGGGCAAAGACACAGTGTTGCGGCGCCCCATGAAAGCTGAAATTTGGAGTGAATAATCCGTGCAGGAAGAATATTTTGCTGATACGGCCTTAATTATCGCGGCGGGCGGTTCGAACCGAAGATTCGGCCCCGGCCGGAACAAATTGTTGTTGTCTTTGAAGGGTATGCCGGTTATTTGTCATGCCCTGCGTAATTTCCTGCCGATGCTGGACCCTGCTTTGGCCCTGGTTCTGGTTCCAGCCGGTATGCATGAGGTTTTCAAGAAGGCCTTGGCGGAGGGCGGAATCCCGCCTGAAGTGCGAGTTGAAACTGGCGGAGAAAGCCGGCAGGAAAGTGTTATGAACGGCTTGCGGGCCCTGCCGGAAAAAGCCGAATATGTGGCGGTTCAAGACGGAGCACGACCGTTCACCTCCGCCGAAATACTCAAAGCATGTCTTATATCTGCCCGGCGTCGCGGCTCGGGCATAGCGGCGCACAAGGTCACCGATACGATAAAAGTAGCAAACCCGGACGGGCAAGTCACTTCCACTCCGGACCGGAATACGCTGTGGGCGTCTGAAACCCCCCAGGTTTTTAAAACATCTTTGATTCGCGAAGCTTACGAAAAGGTTATCAGGGAGAATCGCGAAACTACCGATGACGCCCAGGTTCTGGAATCTACCGGGCACCCTGTTTATTTGGTACCCCACCAAGAAAATAACCGTAAAATAACTTTTGCACACGACCTTGACAATTCTGCTGACCACGGCTCGAGATGACGCCCTAGCCCAAGTTGCAAAACTTGGGCTAGGGCGTCACGATATACTTACCAAAATATCCGCCGAAATAAGTGCGGACCATCCGGGGAGGGTGCGATCCCTTTCCGAGGAGGGACTTTCTCAGTCCGGCAGGGTGGCGCATACTTCGGCAACGGTTTGGCGGTATGACGGGATGAACCAGTCCGGCGCTATTTCGCAGAGAGGTGCCAGAATAAAGCGGCGTTCACCCATTTTAGGATGCGGGATCTGCAGGCCGGCGACGGAAATTTCTTTCTCGTTAAAAAGCAGAATATCGATATCAATTACCCTAGATTCCTCGCTGGAGTGATTTTCCGGACGCCCCATTCCGGTCTCGATTTTTTTGCAAAGCTCGAGTAATGCCTCCGGGCTACCCCGCCACTTACCGATTACCGCCGCATTGAGAAAACGGGGAGTGCCGGGTACACAATCCACCGGTGCGGTATCATAAAAAGTCGATTGTGCCTTAACTGCAAAGCCGTTTTCATCCAACCGGCGTATGGCTTGTTGCAATTGTTGATGACGGTTATTCAGATTTGACCCCAGTCCGAGTGCAACATCCTGCAATGAAGAATCTGATGACATCTTGTTATCTCCTTTCTATCACACCGTTTGGCACTATAGTACTTTACAGTTACTAGTAGTTTAATTATTCTGTTAAACAAACGGACGCGGTATTTTCAAAACTGAAACTTAGATTAACTGGGCCAGAGTGACATCAATCAACAAGACGGAAGACCGGCCGGCCAGAGTTTATTTTCTGGGGGCCGGGGAGATAGGGGTTCCCTCTCTCAAAAAATTAGCGTCAGCAAAAGAGATTGACGTAGTCGGTGTGGGTACGCAACCTGACAGACCGGCTGGACGGCACCGTGTGCCGCGGCCGACACCCATTGCCGCCGTTGCTGAAGAACACGGTATCCATCCACAGAAGCTGGAATCGGTTAACTCACCTTCTTTCCTCTCATTTCTGCACGGATTAACCCTCGATGTCATAGTGTTGATTGCGTTCGGGCAAATTCTTAAGTCGGATATTCTCAATTTGCCTGAGCACGGATGTCTCAACGCCCATGCCTCTCTGCTCCCCCGGTACCGCGGAGCTTCGCCCCTCCAGGCCGCCATCCTGGCTGGTGACAGTAAAAGCGGAGTTTCATTTATGAAAATGGACGAGGGAATGGATACCGGACCAGTCTATAAAGAGTGCGAAGTCGAGCTCAGCCCTCGCGAGACGGCCGCCTCACTTGAAGCTAAACTTTCGAGCCTTTCGGCGCAGAATGTATGCAAAGTTGTGCATGAGGCAGTAGCTGGCACGTTACAGCCGCTGCCGCAGGATGATACTGAAGCAACGTATGCGCCAAAGCTGAAAAAATCGGACGGTTACATTAACTGGCAGGAACCGGCCGATCTGATTGAACGAAAAATTCGCGCCTTTACACCATGGCCCCGGGCTTACTTTTTGGTAAAAACCGGCAGGAAAGAGCGTCGCATCCAGGTTGTCAAAGCGATAGCAGATGCACACAAACCTGTCGATGCCGTGCCCGGGCAAATCCTCCAGGCCGACAAAGCCAACTGGGGCATCGCCTGCGGGAGGGGAAGTCTACGTCTTGAACGTATTACCCCCTCCGGTAAGCAAGAGATGACCGCGACGGAGTTCTTACAAGGAGCCCAGTTGCAAGTCGGTGATATGGTGAAGGGCGCCCAACCGGGAGAAAGCCCAAATCATGAAACAATTGATAATTAACTCTGAAGGACTCGAAACTCGAGTCGCCCTCGTCGAAGACAATAAACTCCAGAACTACTTTATAGAGCGGGCGGATGAACACCGTTTAGTAGGCAGTATTTTTAAAGGAGTGGTCCGTAATCTCGAGCCCTCCCTGCAGGCCGCCTTTGTCAATATTGGCGCCCCGAAGAACGCCTTTCTGCATTACTGGGACATGCTTCCGGCCACGGAAGATGTGCTGGAGGAAGAAGAACCCAAGACTAAAAACCCCCCTGAAGAAAAAACCGACAGTCAATATAATGAGGAGCCGGAAAGAACGGGGCGGGAGGACGCCGGTTGGTTTGGCAAACTGCGCGGGAAAATGCTTAAGCTGCAGGAAAAAAAGCGGAAAGATTCTGCTTCCGGCAACGGAGAGGGAAACAATAATCAAAAGGGCGGTCGGTCGCGGAAAGGCGGTCGAAACAAAAACAAAGCCCGTAAGGTCACCTTTACGGTGGATGATATCCCCGAGCTCTTCCCGGTTAACTCTGAAGTCCTTGTCCAGGTTACAAAAGGGCCGATCGGGACGAAAGGGGCTCGGGTAACCACTAACCTCAGTATTCCCGGGCGGTATCTGGTTTTTCTTCCCAACAGTTCACACGTGGGCGTATCAAAAAAGATTGCCAGCAAAAAAGAGCGGCAGCGGTTGCGTAATATCCTCCGCAACCTGAAGCTACCCAAGGGAACCGGTGTAATTTGTCGTACCGTTGGAGCCGGTAAAACGGAAGAAATGTTTCATCAGGATATCGGGTTACTGCTGGAAGAGTGGAAGGAAGCAGAACGCCTGATTAAATCGGAAAAAGGGGCATGCTGTGTCTATGAAGAACCGCATATCGCCGAGCGTTCGCTACGCGATTATCTGACAGAAGATGTCGATGAAATAGTAGTAGACAGCAAAGCGGTTTACGATAAAGCTCTTCAACTTACCAAGCGCTTTGCCAAAGGGCGTAAAGTCAAGGTGAAAGAGCACAAATCCCCAGTGCCGCTTTTCGACAAGTACAACCTTACCCGGCAAATCGAAAACATGTTCAGGCGCCAGGTCGCGTTGCCGAGCGGCGGCTATATATGTATTGATGAAACCGAGGCGTTGATCGCCGTGGATGTGAACAGCGGGAAAGCGCGCGGCGGTAAAGACCATCCGGAAACGATTCTCAATACAAACCTTGAGGCCGCGGAACAGGTGGCTCGGCAGCTTCGGCTTCGAAACCTAGGGGGGTTGATCGTGGTAGACTTTATCGACATGCGCTCAAAGGATGATCGCAAAACGGTTTATCACGCTTTCAAGGACGCGCTTTCCGGGGATAAAGCCCGTACCAAAGTAACCCCGATATCACCGTTGGGATTGATCGAAATGACGCGCCAAAGGGAGCACGAAAGCCTGTTGGAAACCGTTTTTACGGAGTGTCCCTATTGCTCGGGCAAGGGCTTAGTGAAATCGCCCAAAAGCATCAGTGTTGAAATTCAGCGCATGCTGCAAAGCATAATGCGGCGCGGAAAAGATCTGCGCATTCGGGTCCAAGTTCACCCGGATGTACTGCAACGCCTGCGCAAAGAAGATGCGGAACTTCTCAGTGAAATGGAAACGGAATGGGGTGGTGAATTGTCTTTCCGGGCTGATCCTTCCCTGCACTATGAGGAATTCCGGATGATTGACCTTAAGCGGAACAAAGAAATTTGACGCTTCCGCCGAATGTGTGTGTGGGGGTGATGGCGTGGCGGCTTGCGGGATGGCTTAAAAAAAGCCAAGCTTGTACGAGTACGGAGGAGAACCGATGATGAGTCCCGCTTACTGGTGCACTAACTCGACCGTCCGCGAAAAGGTTTCAGGTCCATGTTGGGAGCGCCGGTGGTTCCTCTCGGACTTTTGCGCTGTAATGTACTACCCTCCGGGGTAATGCTTTACAGCGCAAAAGCCCGAGAGGGTCTGCCGCCGCCCCAACCCGAAGGGCTCGTGTCTCTTTCGGCGACCTTTCGTCTTTTCGGCGGAAACCGTTAGCTTACGGCTAGCGATTCCCGCCGAAAAGACAAAATCTCATCCGAAATAGGCACGAGCATGGGCCTGATACCTTTTCGCGGACGGTCTAACTCGTACACGCAAATCTCGCCTGCATAATCAGCTCTCAGGCTTCCCTTTGGCCCCGCATATTCCGCGCCGGGGTCGTTTTTTACAGGATCGGGGTCAAGAGATTGCAGAAGTTCTCGGCGATTCGCTGTGCGAAGGCACGTTGCCGCCATTCGGCCAGCTGTATTCGTTTACTGACCTCGATTTCGGCCAGCAAGGCACGCTTGACTTCGCCGGCTAATTTTTCATCGTAGATGGCTAAATTGGTTTCATAGTTCAGGCGCAGGCTTCTTTCATCGAGATTGGCGGTGCCGACGAAAGCGAATGAATCATCGACAACCAGGCTTTTAGCATGCATAAAAGGCGGTTGTCGCTCATAAATTTCGACCCCGGCCTCAAGGAGAGTATCATACCGTGCCCGGCTGGCCATTCCGGCATAGGCGTGGTTGTTTTTCTCCGGCAAGACGATGCGGACGCGTACGCCGCGAAGGGCTGCGGCCCGGAAGGCTTGCAAAAGGTCGATCGTCGGTACCAGATAAGGCGTGGCGGCAACAATATCTCTTTCAGCCGATACAATGCAGGTAAAATAAACATCCGATATAATGTTGCTTTCAGAAGTTGAAGGCCCTCCGTTTACCAAACGTATCAGGGCCGAGCCGCTTGTCTCGACCGGGGGAAAGTAACGTTGATCCAGTAGCATAACGGCATCCTGCGAGGTCATAAAATGCCAGTCGCCCATGAAGGAAAATTGCATTTCCTGCACAATCGGCCCGCTTACTTTGAAATGATAATCCTGGATCGGGGAAGACTTTTGGCGGGTTATATTTTTCTTGCTGATATTTATCCCGCCGGTAAAAGCCTCCCGTCCGTCGACAATTAACACCTTGCGATGATTGCGGAGATTAAGCTGGAACTGGCGTTTAATCGGGTTGGCCTGTGTCCAGCCCACTGTTTCCAAGTTAGGTATATTGCGGTATTTGCGGAAGAAACCGGTCAGAACGCCGTGCGTAGATCCAAAGCGATCATAGAGCATCCGCACTTTTACACCGTCGGCCGCCTTTCGGGCTAGCGCCTCCATAAAACGTTGACCAACCGAGTCGTTGTGAATTATGAAACACTGCAGATGAATATGGTCCTGCGCCTTGTCAATCGCTTCCAGCATTGCCGGAAACGCTTCATCACCGGTAATTAATAACTCTATATTGTTACCGCCTAGAAGTGGATAGTCAGTGAGGGCGGCGTTTATGGCGCTGTTAAGTTCGCGGGCAAATTCAGTGTCCGGTTCCGTGACACTATTATCATGAACGGCCCGCCAGTAAGACAATTGTGGCGAGTCATTCGCCACGATCTGCTGCCGTCTTCCACGCAGTTGCTGGTCGGCTCTCTGCTTGAGCCAGCTTTTGGCGGGGACACGATTTACCCCGAAACAGAGATAGGAAAGCGGCCCGATAACTGGAAATGACCAGGCGACAAATATCCAGAGAAGGGCGGAAGAGGCCTCGCGCCTTTCTCTTAAGCAGTGATAGGTTACAGCGAGAAAGCTCAGGATATGCAGGGAAGAGGTGAGGGACAACCACGGCCAGTTCAAGGTAAAGGCCGGGGTCAAGGAGCTTATCATGCTGGCGGGAAATAAGGACATATTAAATTAAACCGGATAGCAGTTTACAACTTTATTAACCATAGCACACGAAAGCTCGAATCGCCTGTCTGCTTGTCAGTGCTGTAACCAAAAAGGCCTTTCAGAACCGACCATTTGCGCTGTTCCGCAGTGCGTTCGTAGTCGAAAAGCGGAAAGAGCGAGGTTGCCCGGGTGTCGGGGGAGGATTGGTGTTGCCACAGCCCCCAAAGCAACTGATGTTTCCGAGTTTCGCCGTTGCGGGCATAGGTATACAGTCGCCAGAGTGGTGCATAATTGCGGCAGATCGGGCCTCCCCTTGCTTTAGACCACAGAGCCGGTGCCCAGAAGCGGGCTTGGTCTTTCCTTCGCACATAGCCGGCCAGCGGCCATAAATGGCGTGAACGTCCGACAATTTTTTCTTCTTCACTGGTTTTGCTTGACCAGTACGGGAGCAACCAGGAGCGCTGTATATGATAATCGCCGCTTTGCATATCCCAGTTTTGAATTATCGGCCACAATGAAAACCAGTAATGTTTATTTGGGGAGCGGTATGATCCGAAGAGCGGCCAGAAATAACGCTTACTCATACGGCCTGCGCCGGTATCCCCTTCCTGGCGCTGATAGAAAGGCCAGGGCAGGTGCAGGCGGTAATCATCGCCGTAGCGTTTCCCTGAAAAGAAAGGCCAGAGAAACGTCCACATCCGGTATTCCGGTCCCGTCTGGCGTGGCCTCCCGCCGTAAAAGCCGACCAGCGGAAAAACAAAAAAACCGCTCCCTTTCAGTTTATGGTCCGGGCCGTAGTCAGAGGCCGTATGGATAATCGGCCACAAAATAAAGCGGCGCGTTTTATCTGCTGTGATGCGACTGCCGTAGAAAGGGAAAATACGCCATTTGTTAAGCTTGGGGCCCTGGCCGTAAGAAACGATTGGCCATAAAATGCTGGTTGACTCAATTTCCATTCTCCGGTTGTGGGCATAAACAGGAAATAAAATCCAGTTGATATGGTCATAGCCGGCAATATCATAAACTTCTCCGTACAACGGAAAGATGCCGATATAAGAATCGGTGCTGCCGGGAGTTTGACCGGTGAAGAAAACGGGGAATAGCCACCAGCGTTCACTTTTGTCGTTCGGCTGCTCGGCTGTTGTGCTTTCGGTATGGACAAACGGGAAAAAGAACTGGTATTCACCAGTTTTACCGGCGCGCCCGAAGGAGAGGGGCCAAAGAAAATCCCAGCCTCGATATTTGCCGTCATCGGCGGTGAATCGACTGTAAAAGGGGCGTGGCGCGGCCAGTAGGGTGTTTTCTTTGCCGTTTATTTCGAAGATCGATTTTTCCAGAACAGGTCCCAGAGCCAACCACTCTGTACGTTGACCTTCTGTATCCTTTACTGCCAAAAGCGGGGCAAAGTCGAAGGCCGACGCTGGAACTGAAAGAAATATACAGCTGACAATATTAAGCAGCAGAATCTGGAGACGGCGGACTTTCAGCTGAAAGATACCCCTTCCGTATGATGGGCTTTCGGGAACCCACCCCGGCCAAAGTGAATGTTTATACATGAATTTCATAACAGTCCTAGATTTTAAGTAATATAAAGTTCTCACAAAACGTCCAAAACGCCATGCATTATTCAGGCTGGAAATGTTTATTCGCCAGTCCCTTGATAACGGTAATTAGATCAACGGCCCGGCGCAGGGCTGGGTCCCGACTCAAGCGCGGCATTCCAAAATCCCGTCGATTCAGTTCGTCAAGCTGGGGTTGAGTCAGCTTTTGCTTAATCTCAATGACGGGGACGAGAGGTGCGGGGGGCCAGGAAAGGTCAGCGCCAGCTATGTTTCTGTCCGGTACTAAAAGCCGGCCGCCATTGCCGAGGACATGTTTCTCCAATCGGAAGGGCATCCCCCTTGACGGCTGGCCGATGAGAACCGTTTTACTCTGTTGCTTTGCTATAGAAACAAAAACTTCAGCCGCACCGCTTGTTTCACCATTAATAATTATCGCAGCGGGGGATTGGGTATTTTTTAGAATTTTCCCTGTTGCAACTGCTTGGTCATAGCTTGACCCGTCGCTAAACCGTAAGTCAAACACCGCGGCCTGATAAGGTTCGCCGCCCAGTTGGTCGAGAAATTGTTGCAACTGTTCTGTGTTGTTCTCGTTAAAGTTGCGGATCCGGCAATAAGCCGTATTTTTGCCAACCTCGGTAATCTTGAAACCCCCTCCGTTACCCGATCGCTTTTTTGTTTCAGCAAGTGCCTCATTATAGTTTTGCTCAGTCCCCGGGGGGAGGTACTTTACACTGCTACCCAAGGTTTCCGTTAGTGCTTTCAGGATCGTGTCTGTCTGTTTGGCGGAAGCGGGATCGAGCAGCTTTTCAGTTACCTGGAAAAAATCTCTG
>JAWOEV010000048.1:0-5083 GCA_046482565.1 Lentisphaeria bacterium
GGCCTGCGGGTCAAAACCATCCTCAAGGTAATCCGCCTGTCGCTCGGCGCCATCGGACAAAATATTATCTCCCATTCCTCCTGGATCTTCCTGATATGGGTGATCGCCAACCTGGGTGAGGGGGTGATAGCTGGCTATACCATCGCCATACGAATCATTATATTTATTCTGCTCCCAGCCTGGGGGATGGCCAATGCTGCAGCCACCCTCGTGGGACAAAACCTGGGGGCGGCACAGCCCGGCAGGGCGGAGCGATCAGCATGGATCGTTGGCGGGGTGAACATGGTGCTGCTGGGACTTATTTCGGTGGTGTTTATCTCCGTTCCACAGGTCTTTATCAACCTGTTTATCGATGCAGCGACTGATCCGGAAGTGTGGCAGACGGGGGTCACCTGTCTGCGCATCATTAGTTTCGGCTTCCTGATCTATGCCCTCGGCATGGTGATGGTGCAGGCGATCAATGGGGCCGGCGATACCTTTACGCCGATCCTGCTGAATGTCATTGCCTTCTGGATCATCGAGATACCGCTGGCGTGGGTGCTGACGTATGTTGCTGATATGGGGGTGACCGGCGTGTGTTATGCCATTCTCGTGGCAGAGTCGGCACTGGCGCTGATGGCCATGGTGATCTTCAAAAGGGGAAAATGGAAACTGAAACAGGTGTGATACCCTCAGAGCAGCTTTTCATCAGGCTCCAGGGAAAACTTTCCAGATGATCTCAGATAAACTGATCATCAGGCTCCAGGGAAACTTCCCAGATGAACTCAGATAAACTGCTCATCTGGCTCAGGGAAAACTTTCCAGATGATCTCAGAGCAGCTCCTCTGCTTTAACGATGGTTACTCCTTTGGATTTGAGCTCATCCAGTTGGTCGCTGAAAGTCTCCTGTGACGGACTTTCCAGTCCGTCACAGGTTAAACTAGCTCTACGGGCTTGGAAGCCCGTAGTACGTTGGCCGGACTGGAAAGGCCGTTGCTACTTTGGCCGGGACCGCGACCGTCCCGGTCGCACCATGCGGGCGGGACGCCCGCGTTCCCAACCCCCTGCTCATAGCTCACCGCTTACCGCATAAGTATTTCGCCCAGTTTGGCAAGTGATGACTGTAACGGTAGGATATCCACGCCGTCGATGCGTTCCTTGTGATCGCCTCCATAAAACAGGATTTTGCGGGCCTGCGGGTAGTCGTGGGCAAAAGACTTCATGCCGCGAAGGTCATGTCGTCTGATGTTTCTTTTCCGCTTGATTTCAATGGCGGTAAAGGTGTTTTCTGAGTATATGACGAAGTCAACCTCCAGGCCGGTGGCGGTGCGCCAGTAGAAAATCTCAGCGCGAGGATCACGCCATTCCAGTTCGGCGCGGAGGTGCTGAAAAAATATGGTTTCCAATGCTGCGCCGTCGATTTCCGCAGGTCGGTCAAGAGGGCCTGTCGGTCGTAATGTCCGGAAAACTCCGGTGTCGAAAAGGAAGAACTTGGGATGATGCGTCAGTCGTCTGCGGGCTTTTTTCCCAAAGACAGGTAACCGGACTGCCAAGAGTAAGTCTTCCAGGATCTGGAAATAGCTCTCGGCCAGCTTGCGTTTGATCTGGCATTCCCGGGCTACTTCAGTGATGTTCAGTAATTGTCCCTGCGAAAAACTGGCGGCCTCTAGGAAACGGGCAAAAGCCCCGAGATTCCGAGTAAGGCCTTCCTGCATAACTTCCTCTCTCAGGTACGTTTGGACATAGGAATGCAGGTATGATATGGTGCAACCACGTTGTTTTCCCGGTTCCCCTTGGCCCGAAGAGAAAACACGATGCGCCGTTCTGAATATTTATATTTCTGGCAAACATATCGCCAATATACATTGTAAAATGGAGTTAGCAAAGCCGTTTTACCTGATGCGGCCGCCCAAGCCCGTTGCCCATACTACGTAGAACGGAGCTCCCGATCCGTTACAGTTAAAAGCAAGCTACGGGCTGGAAAGCCCATAGTACGTAAAACGGAGCTCCTGATCCGTTGCAGTCATATAAACCACCGAGGACACAGAGAGCACGGAGATGATGTCAAAAATGCTGAATAGTGAATATTTAATTCTGAATCTCGAATGGGATACAGGAGGCAAAAAACCATTCAAAATTCGAAATTCACGATTCAAGATTCAGCATTGTGTCTCACATAAGCTCACTCGCCGGCGTTGTTCCCGGTTTGGCGGATAATATCGCAGACCCGATCCAGGTCATTGTCGGTTAAAGCTGTACCGCTGGGTAGACACAGGCCGGTTTTGAAAAAATGTTCACTGACCTCGCCGCCGATCACGCGGGCCTTTTCAAAGACCGGCTGCATGTGCATTGGTTTCCAGATCGGGCGGGCTTCGATGTTCTCCGCTTCAAGCGCCAGGCGCAAGTTTAGCGGATCAAGGCCGGATTGTTCTGAATCAAGCGTAATTACCGTGAGCCAATGATTGCTACGGCTATAGGCGGGTTCCGGCATGAAACTGATGCCGGGTATATCCCCGAGACGCTGGCGATAGCCTTCGAAAACCTGCCGGGCCTGGGCGACGCGTTCATCCACAACGCGAAGTTGTCCGCAACCGATAGCGGCGACAATATTGCTCATGCGGTAGTTGAAGCCGATTTCCGAGTGTTGATAATGGGGCGCGGGATCACGGGCCTGCGTAGCCAGTTTGCGGGCATGATCAATAAGCTCTTTGTCATGGCTGGCCAGCATGCCGCCGCCTGATGAGGTTATCATTTTATTGCCGTTGAATGAATATACCGATGCATCTGCACCGAGCCCAGCGTGGCACCATTCCGAGGCGCGGGATGCGACGGTGTCCGTTGAGTCGGGTGGGGAGTAAAACGCTCCCATTGCTTCGGCGGAGTCACAAATAACCGGGACACCGAACCGGTCGCCAATCTTTTGTAGGCGCGGGAGGTCGCAGCATTGTCCATAAAGATCGGTTGGGATCACCGCGGCCGGTTTAATCCCGCGATCTGCATATTCCTCCAGCGTCTGCTCCAATAATACCGGGTCCATATTCCAGGTTTCCGGATCGCAGTCGATAAAGACCGGTTCCGCATTTTCATAGACGATCGGTGATACACTGCCGATAAACGTAAGGGTCGAAGCCAGAACAACTGGTTTGCGCCCCGACAAGGAACGGCCCCCGCCGGTTGTCGCCATCACCCCCCCGGACTCTGAACCCTGAACTCCGAACTCTGAACTTTTAAGGATATGCCGTAAAGCTAAGTGCATGGCGGCGGTGCCGCTACTTACCGCCACGCAGTGCGGAATTTGGGTGTAATTGCTGAATTCCTCTTCAAAGGCATTGACCATCGGCCCTAAAGGCGCGATATAATTGCTGGCAAATGCGTCCTTGACCAGTTCGAGTTCGGCGCCGCTGAGGTGCGGCGGCGAGAGGAATAGGCGTTTTTGGTCTTGCGGTGTTGTCATATTGTGGATTTGCGGTGGTTGTTTTTTTAGTTTGAGGCCATGCGAAAAGGTATCGTACCCATGCCCGTACATCTTACTAGACCGTCCGCGAAAAGACAAAATCTCATCCGAAATAGGCACGAGCATGGGCCTGATACCTTTTTGCGGACCGTCTTGTTATAAAGTTACACTTTGTAACCCGGTGCAAAAAGCGGGTTAGACGCGCAATTGGCGGTAAAAAAGGTTCTTCACGGTCGCTTTTTCTTAAACCGTTCAGTGGGCTGGATGGTCGCTTCGATTTCGATCCGAACCGGCACTTTATAACGGGCCAGACGGGCTTCGCAGTGTTGCCTTACCGCCCGACGCAGAGCAGCGGGCTCCGATGGGGCTTTTTTCGCAGGGACAATCCGGGCGCTGACCACCGCACCCGTTAACGGGTTTTTTTCTCCGAAAACAACCGCCTGCTGAACCTCATCCATTTCTTCCAGGACACTTTCCACTTCGGGCGGACTGACTTTTTCACCGCCGACATTGATTTGCGCATCCTGCCGGCCGAGAAAGCGGATATAATCACCGTCAACTTCAACGGCATCTCCGGTGTTGAACCATCCATCCTCGGTAAAAGGGGAGGGGGCGTTCAAGTAACCGAGCATAGCGGTTTGCGCTCTGATGTAAAGGATGTCATCGATAATTTTAGTTTCATAACCCTCGCCGCCCGCTTTGAGCCACAGGGAATCGGACGACTTGGATTTAGTGCTGAGGATGCCTACTTCTGATAATCCGTAGGTTTGCTGGAGGCGAACTTGCGGGAGGATTTCATGAATCTTGTGCAACGTGTTTTCCGCCATCGGTTCAGAACCGTAGCTGATAACTTTTAAAGAGCTTAAGTCGTATTCCTTATAGGACTCGCCGGCCAAGATCATATTGAGAAAAGTTGGCGAAGCGGGTAGCAGCTCTACTTGATGGCTTTCGACCGCTTTCAATACGGTTCCCGGGGTGCGGTCAGGTACGACTACCAGACAACCGCCGCTTGCGAGAAGATACAGCATCGTATTAATGCCGCCGATGTGGTCAAACAACAAAAAAGCGATTGCCCGGTAGGGTTTTCGGGGTTGGCTGAAGCGTTCCGCGAGTAGGCTAAGGTCATGCACTACGGCTTTGGGATCGCCAGTTGAGCCCGATGAGAAAAGGACTAACCCGGGATTTCTGCGCTCGCGCAACGTGCCATAATGCGGGTGCGTCGCGGTCCCGGCGTGGTCAATCGAGTCGGGTTCTGTGCCATTCCCGGTTCTGATTATAAATTCAGCTTGGGCGATAGCGGCCAACCTCGCCTTTTCAGAGCCGTGTCCACTTGCGAGCGGGACGATTATGCATTGTTTTTGAGCTAGCGCAAAGAACGCGGCTATTCCGTCGCCGGAGAAATCGGTTTCCAGCACCGTTACCGCTTGGTCCGGAATCCCGGCCCGGTCATATTCTGTCCGCAACTCAGCGATTCGATCGGTCAGCCAGCGATAGGAATAAGCTTTATCATTGCAGATGATCGCCAGCTTATCACCGAACTGCGCTAAATTTTGTAAGAACTTTTGCATACTTAAAAGCGGGTTTCATCCTCTGTCCCAGAGAACAATGATATCCCGAACATTGCATGAAAAATGAGATTATGCGGGATAT
>JAWOEV010000059.1:0-5521 GCA_046482565.1 Lentisphaeria bacterium
GTATTGCAACAATACTTCTGACTTGCCTCCGAATAACTCTGTTCCCTCAGCGGCCAGTAAATCGGCAAACAAAAAAATAAACTTCTGCCGCGCACAGATTACAGAAGCGCCATATCTTACAAGTAAGTTATCATAGGCTGCAAAGGCATGGCTGTCATATTTGGCTGGCTCTTTGAGCATCCGGTTACGCGACTTCAAGGCCATTTTATAATTCACCAAGTCACCAAGATACTGCCGGGAATATTGACACAAAAGCATATCTATAAAACGACGCCTCTCGGCCGGACCGCCCTTGACAATCATTATGTCTTCAGGAACACAGGCTATACACCTGACTCGCCCAATAAAATCAGCCGCTTTATTAACTACCTGACCATCAACGCGAAGACGACGCCCCTCGGCATAACTGATGCTTATTTTCCACGGCCCCGTCTCATCGGCACGTGTAGCTAGCGATCCTTCGACAAAAAAAAAGGAACTTCCCCATTGCCTGAGATCATTGGTTTTCCTAGTGCGAAAAGACCTGAGAATTGAAAGATATTGGACTGCTTCGAGGATATTTGTCTTACCCTGACCGTTCAAACCGGTAATCAAGTTCAAACCGGCATTGAAATCCATATCCAATGAAGAGTAATTTCGGAAATGTCTGAGCCTGAGGCGGGATAACATCCTGTCAGGTGCGCATAGGCATAATTATGTACAAGAATCCTTCGTCACCGGAAATTGATACCGGACTGAACTGGTCATTGAACTGCAGTACAACCTGATCACACTCCATGTGTCGCAGCGGCTCCATTAGAAACTGCGGATTAAGAGAAATGTCCAGAGGCTCACCTTCATAAGAAACCTCCAGAGGCTCATTACTTTCCCCGACTTCCGCACTTGAAGCACTGACTGTCGCTTTGCCGTTTTCCAAGTTAAGGCGGACAGAAGAACTGCTTTCGGTAACCACCATGGCAACGCGGTTAACGGCCTCGGCAAAAGCATCCCTGGGCAATACTGCCGAGTTATTGAATCCGCCGGGGATTACCTGACGATAGTTCGGATAACTTCCTTCCACCAACTTAGAAGTTATCAAGGTATCGGAAAGCAGGAAAGAAGCCCGCGACTCAGTAAGTTGAATATTAAGCTCTTTATCCTGATCAAGCAACTTTATTAATTCGCCGATGACTTTCGGCGGCAGGATTACATCACCGTCCGCTGCATTTTCATTATCAAGGGGACTTTCCAGAAGAGCTAGGCGCCGTCCGTCCGTTCCCACAGAAGTCACTACCCCCTCCCGGATACTCAAAAGTATGCCATTCAGGACATGCCTGCTTTCATCAGTGCTGGCTGCATAAGACACTTTGTCCAGCATTTTCTTAAATGCGGATGCCGGAAGCGTAAAATTCCACTCGCCTTCCTCGTCATCTTCTGTCGGAAACTCTTCAGCTGAAAGACCGACCATCCGAAAGAACGAGCGTTCACAGGAAATTGAAGTTTGTTCATTTTCATCAGTTTCCAAAACAATATCACCGTCGGGCAATGCACTTATGATCTGGCCGAACTTACGGGCCGGCAATGTGGTTTTCCCTTCTCTTTCTACATTGCCCACAGCCTTGGAGCGGATGAATACTTCCAAGTCAGTGGCGGCAACTGCCAAGCTGTCTCCCGAAGCTTCCAGATGTACATTATTTAAAACAGGAATTGTGGTTTTGGTATTGACTGCACTCAAAACTTTACGTAAAACATCGGACAACGCGTTTTTCTTGACTGTAATTTTCATGTTACTGCATTTCCTTCCCTTAAGAATGTTTATTGACAATTATTGAGGATTAATAAGATAGTTTCTTTATATATTGTCAATTATAGTAATATTAGTATTGTTGAATATAATGCAAACAACTCCGTAAATAGTTGACGGGCAGTACGGCGAAACCAAATATAATTTGTTTATAAAAGTATTGGGAAAAGCCAAACAACCCTGTTGAAAACTATGAAACCAGAAACTAACATGATGTTAACAATGTTATTGCTGAGGTTATAAACAAGGGCCATATATGAATAACACAGTCAATACTGATCTACAGTATCTTCTCAGCGAACACCCCGAGCTGGCCTCTGTTAAAGATAAAATAAAATCAGCGTTTTCGACAATTTATCAAGCTTTTTCAAAAGATAAATTTTTATTTCTTTGCGGAAACGGGGGAAGCGCTGCAGATTCTGAGCATATAGCCGCCGAACTGCTTAAAGGGTTTTTACAGAAACGCCCATTAGCTAAAGCTCGTCGAGAGAAGCTGGATACGGTATGCCGCGACCCGGAAATAGCACAATATCTTAAAAATAATTTGCAACAAGGATGTCGGGCAATTAGCCTAACCAGCCATATAGCTTTAAGTACTGCAATGAGTAATGATGTAGGAGCCGATTTGGTTTTTGCCCAACAACTCAATGCGCTGGGAAAAAAAGGCGACGTCTTGCTGGCCATTTCGACCTCAGGAAACGCCCGCAATGTCGAACTCTGTGCTCAGGTGGCGCGTTCCTTGGGAATAATAGTGATAGGGCTTACCGGTGAAGACGGCGGACGACTGAAGCAAGTTGCCGACGTGTTGGTAAATGTTCCAGCCCGGGAAACAGCTCGCGTCCAGGAACTTCATCTTCCGGTTTATCATACATTATGCGCGATGCTTGAAAAAGCATTGTTCTGAGGTGGCTTGAGTTGCATTATATGATTTACAAGTTATTTGTAGGGTAGTCATGCAAAAAAGAATTTTGGAGTTTTAAAGTGACAGGTAGTGAAGAACTTATTTTGGACTTGCTGCAATCACGCGGCATGGTGACGGAAGAGCAGGCCGCCGAAGCTCGGGAGATAGCGGAGGAAAAAGGGCAGAACCTAGTAGAGGTTCTGGATGAGCTGGAATTTGCCTCTGAAGAAAATGTAATAATGTTGCTGGCCGGTGAGTACGGGATGGATACTTTTGATCTGGATGATTACAGCATTCCCGAAGAGGTTATAAATACCGTACCCCAAGAGGTAGCCAAGCA
Source organism: Lentisphaeria bacterium (assembly GCA_046482565.1). GTDB lineage: Bacteria > Verrucomicrobiota > Lentisphaeria > Oligosphaerales > MVZH01 > JAWOEV01. Next base: position 3,025 of record JAWOEV010000059.1, read on the forward strand.
ATACGGTATTGTACCGGTTATGAAAAGCGACGGGACCATTATTGTGGCCATGTCTGACCCAACCGATCTCGAAACCCTGGATTCGCTGCGTTATATCCTCAAAGGAGATGTTGATGGTGTAATTGCTCCGAAAAAACAAATAAGAAAAGCCCTTGACCAACATTACGGATCAAGTGACGACAAAGTCGAAAACTTCATTGAAGACATTACCGAAGGAACGGTAGATGTAAGCGAAGTAACCCAAGGCGACACCGGTACGGAAGAGTCGCTCGAGGACACGGAATCCGATGCGCCCATAATTCGCCTAGTGTCCCTGGTTATTCTGGAGGCTTTTCGGAAGCGTACTTCTGATATCCACATGGAACCTCTGGAAAAACGCTTCCGCATAAGGTACAGGATCGACGGAGTTCTAAACGAGGTGGACAACCCCCCCCGATATCTGCAAAACAATATTTTGAGCCGAGTCAAAATTATGGCCAAAATGGATATTTCCGAACACCGTGTACCCCAGGACGGCAGAATTCAAATAGCGGCTTTGGGCAAGGAGCTCGACCTGCGTGTATCAAATGTGCCGACGACTCACGGCGAATCTATCGTTATGCGGATCTTGGATAAAACAACGGTTTTGATCGGCATTCCAGAGCTGGGGTTAATGGCAGATGACACCGCCACAGTTGAAAGAATTCTCGGCTTGCCTGACGGGCTTTTTCTGGTAACCGGGCCGACCGGATCCGGTAAAACGACCTCGCTTTATGCTTTCCTCAATAATCTGAATCAACCCACTCGAAAAATTATAACTGTGGAAGACCCGGTGGAGTATGAAGTACCGGGGATTAACCAGGTCCAGGTTAATGCATCTATTGGTATGAGTTTTGCCAACGCTCTGAAATCAATACTGAGGCAGGCACCCAATATTATAATGGTCGGTGAAATCCGTGATGCGGAAACCGGCACGATCGCAATCAACGCAGCGCTAACGGGTCACCTTGTGTTCAGTACGCTACATACGAACGATGCGCCCAGTGCGGTAGCGCGTCTGGTTGACATGGGAGTAAAACCGTTCCTGGTGGCCTCTGCGGTCAAGGCCATCATGGCTCAACGTTTGGTACGCCGCATTTGTGATAATTGTGCGGAAGAGGTCGAACCGCAAGATTCAGAACTGCATGCCCTTAACTTGCCCAAGGACTACTTCACAGAACACAAACTGCGGAAAGGGCAAGGTTGCAGTGAATGTAACAATGGATATCGCGGAAGGCTTGGTATTTATGAAATATTTAGTGTGGACGAGGAAGTGCAGCAACTGGTGTATCAAGGGGCACCGGGAGGTAAAATCAGAGCCCATGCCCGCAGTACAGGCATGAGAACATTGAGAGAAGATGGCCTGCGAAAAGCGGCGGCCGGAATCACAACATTGGCCGAAGTCATAAGGGTTACCGCCAGTGACGTTGCGGATCAAACACCTGCAGAAGAGTAAGGAAAGGCGATCGGCTAATCCTTCTCAAGGCAAAAGACTAGGAACTACTCTATATGCCTGAAATGGAAATTGATACAAGTTCAAGTGCTATATGGCATCTTCTGTTAGATAGCGGCAAAGCCACAGAAGAACAGTTTAATGAGGTTTATGAGGAACATGAACGCACGGGCAAAGCGTTTACTACTGTTCTTTACAACTATGAAATAGTAACCGAACAAGAGCTTCTGGAAATTATTGCAGATAATCTTGGAACGGAAGTGGTCGATATAAAAGAGATGTCGATTCCCCGAGAGGTTATCAACAAGATCGGAGCCGCGACAGCTAGGATGTATAGCGTAATACCGGTTCGTGAGGAAGGAGGTGTCTTGTATGTGGCGGCTAAAGACCCCTTAAACTATCGGATGGTCGACGAATTGCATTACGTTGTAGGTCAGGATTGCCGGATTTTAGTGGCACCGGGTAACCAGATCGACGACGCCCTGGATCACTTTTATCCGCGAGACAGCGATTCTGTTAGTGATGTGCTTGCTGAAATGGACGCCGACGACATTCAGGAAATTGACGAAGGTGAAGACGTTGCGGATGAACAGGCATTGGAGGAAATGGCCAACAATGCCCCGATCATGCGATTTGTTGATGTTGTCCTTTATCAAGCCATAAAAGACAGAGCCAGCGACATTCACTTTGAGCCGTTTGCCAATGAATTTAAAATTCGTTACAGAATAGATGGGGCGCTATATGAAATGGCCCCTCCGCCCAAACACCTGGCAGTGCCCGTTATCAGCCGGATTAAAGTTTTAAGCAACCTTAATATTGCCGAACGCCGAAAACCCCAGGATGGACGGATTGAGTTGCGCATCGCTGGTAAGCCTATAGACCTGCGGGTTTCCACCTTGCCGACACAATACGGAGAAAGTGTGGTGATGCGTGTATTGGATCGCAGTAACGTGCAGCTTGACTTAGAAAAAATCGGGATGGACGCCAAAGATCTCGAACAAATCCGGGCGATGATTAACCAGCCGA
>JAWOEV010000114.1:0-27847 GCA_046482565.1 Lentisphaeria bacterium
GTCAAAACAGAAAGAAACGCTAGAACCCCCAGACGAAACACATTCATTTTTCCTTTCCAATTTAAATACAGATAGGTTATAAGCAACACACCTAAAGCAAAATCACTGCCGCAAGGACAGTGGAGGTGTACCACCTCTTCACAGAGGTTCCCGTTAAAGGCTGAAGACGTTAAGCAATACAAGGCTGATAACGAAAGCAACCGCCAGCAGGGTCACGATCAGCGGCCAAGTAAACCCTAATCCTATCTTGGTAAGTTGCCAAAAGCCCAGGTCAAGTACCGATAAAGGCTTTTGCAACGGTTGCCTTGCATCCTGCGATTGACTGCTACTGTTCTGCAGTTTCAGCATTTCAAGGTCAATCTGTTTTACTAAGCGCCTGATATCACCAGCGTTATGCGGAGTCACCGGGTTCATATGCCGATTCAGTTCTGCCTGGAGTTCACGGCAAAAAGTCACTTCCTTATCCAGCGACTTCCGCCGGCCATCCAAATCAGCCAGAAACTCTTCGAGTTTTTGCTTAATTTCCCGGCGCCGCTTATCAATTTCCTGCATATTTCTTTCTTCGGCTTTACCCCGAATCGCCTTGTGCTCGCGCTCAACTAGGGAATCAAGCTCAGACTTTTCCGGCTCTATGCCTTCCGGTTTCACGGAAGGACTTTGGGAGTTTTCGACGCTCTTAGGCGAATCATTTCGCTCCCTGTCCTGCTTACTCAGCGATTTGGAATGCAATAATCGGTCATTAACAAACTTGTTACCCATAACAGCTCAATTCCCCTGCAGTTCGTTGACGGATGGTACGTTAAGCTTTTCGCCGACCTTAAGTTCCTCTCTTTCCCCCAGCGATTCTTCATTGTACTTCTGCAACTCATCCCACAGCGCCCCTTTACCGTACAAGGAGCGGGCAATCGAGATAAGCGTATCGCCTTTCTTGACAACATACACTTCCTCCTCATGGTCGCTATCACTATGCCTGACTAGCTTCCGATCCGCATTTGCCTCACCCGCTTCTGCACCATTCAACGCAGACTTCCGCCTCCGCCCTGTTTGGCGATGCAAAGTAGCTTGAGCCAGAACCAGTTTACGGTTAGTTTCCCGCAGTTTTTCCAACAGGAATTTTTTTTGGGACTTCAGGTTATTCAACGACCGCTGCAGTGTTTCCACACTAGCCTGTATTTCCTCTGCCGACGTGCCTACTCCGTAGAGTCCAGCCCAATCCGCAGCCAACGTTTCTTCAATCCGGGAAACAGCTTCATCGGCAACCCCCGCATTTTTACCGTCAGGGCGCAATTCTAAATATTTCTGGTAATGGTACAGCGCCTTTACCGGCTGGCGGCGATGATCTTCGTAAAGCATCCCCAGCTGCAGATGTGCTTCAACCGACTCAGGACTCAATCTGAGACATTTTTCAAAGGCCGACACCGCATTTCTGTAATCACTCTGCTGTCGATATTTAATCCCTTTGATGTAATACGGATTGCGCTCACCGACTAAGCCGGACTTAGAACAACCAGACAGACAAATCGCAGCCATACATACCGTAACCAAACTTACTACAGCCGTTCTGTGATTAATAGTCATTCATGACCTCCGTGAAGCAATATAATACACTTCCGGAATATTCCGAAACCGTGAGTTTCATATAAGTCGTTTCTGCAGTGCGGCGACCATCTCCAAAAAAGTTTCGGGTTGCTCTTCAAATTGCAGATTTGTAGCAAAAAAGACTGGTGAATCAGTCCGCCCGTGCGACCCCCCTACGAGCTCAGTCTTTTGACTGGTCCGGGGGGGTATCCAACTGTCCAGGAACAATTCGCAAGGGTCAAACCCAATCTTGTTATGTATATCCACGTGCCCGGCATAATCCGGCGCCTCAGCCCGATCATTCCACCATGGATAGGCGAACCAGCAATCAGGGTTGCTGATTAATATCAAGTCGCCAGCGTTATCATGCTCGGCAACGCCATTTCTCAAGACCGAATCGACACCCGGCATTGCTTCAAAAATCTCAAGTACCTGCGGCAGCAGAGATTTGTCACGCAGGTAAATATGTGCAACTTGGTGGTCGCAAACAGCGATTGCCGGCGAACTGTAAAGATCGGGATATGTGCGCCCTTTAACTTTACGCAGACGAAATAAATTGTTTTCAGCCAGGACGATATTAGGAAACACCGCCCGTTTGGCATCAGTAATAGCATAGTCGCTACAAAGCAGAACATCATACCCTGTCTCAGCCGCGACAACGACCAGCTTTTCAAGTTCAACCTGCAGTTCCCGGAAAGCTTTTTGAAGTTTTTCACCGCTGGCGGGACCGCGTTTCTGCAAAATATAATCAAGATGCGGAAGATAGGTAAAAAGGAGATCCGGGGCCAAGTCGGCATCTTGCATAACAGCGGCAGTGGCATCTGCAATCCAGCGAGTCGCCTTGATAGAAGACAAAGGTCCCCAGTAATGAAAGAGATTGAAAGATCGACCAAGTTGCTTACACAACTTGTTATAGAGGTTTTCGGGCTTGCTGTAACAATCCTGGATTATCCCCCCGCTATGCTTATGGATAGGAGCGGGTGACAGAATGACATCTACCGAAGGGTCGCCGAGGCTCTGCTGCATAAACAGGGTTCCCACCCTTTTACCCTGTTTTTTAAAGTCATCCCAAATTCGGCTGGCGGCAGGAGGTGGGCTGACTGGTTCCAGAACTCCACCTTCGACTCTTGCGGGCGCATCCACCCGTTGGCCACAATACCGTGATCACCGGCGGCCATCCCCGTGCGCAGGGAAGCCTGTGCTGTACAGGTAACGGCCGGGAATACCGGCTTAAGCCCGTAAGCAGAAAGACCGCAGACAGAAAGAGACCCGTTACAGGCTTCTAGGAAATCTTTTCCCAGAGCAGCTACCTGGACAACGAGTGTCTTCCTGACTGCGGTCAACTTGACGACTCACACTCCGTGTGTTGTACTCTATAGACCAACCGTTTTACCGCTGATGGCACCATGACCACGGAACGTCCGCGTCGGCGCAAATTCACCCAGCCGATGGCCAACCATATTTTCGGTGATAAAAACATTGGTAAAAGACCGACCGTTGTGAACTGAAACGGTATGCCCGACAAAGTCCGGCATGATCATCGAACGACGCGACCATGTCTTGACATTCTGCTTTCTACCCTGACGATTAAGCGACTCGATTTTTTTAGCGAGATGCTCGTCAACGAAAGGGCCTTTTTTGATGGACCTACTCACTTACTTTTTCCTCCGTTGCACAATAAATTTCGAAGAACTTTTCTTGGAATTACGAGTACGATACCCCTTGGCGAACTGTCCCCAGGGGGACACCGGCGGGCCACCGCCGCTGCTACGCCCTTCACCACCGCCCATGGGATGATCTACCGGGTTCATAGCGACACCCCGCACATGCGGCCGTTTCCCTAGATAGCGTTTACGCCCCGCTTTACCCCAATTGACGCGCTCGTGATTGGCGTTACCAACCGCCCCGATTGTAGCCCGGCAGCGGGTGCTTACCAAGCGGATCTCACCGCTCGGCAGACGCACCTGTACATAATCACCTTCGCGTGATCTCACTCGGGCAGCCTGACCGGCACTGCGTACCATCACCCCACCGCGACCGGGGGTAAGCTCAATATTGTGAATATCAATGCCCACAGGTATACGGCCGACGGCCGTTGTGTTGCCCGGCTTGAAAGGAGCTTTTTCACCGCTTATAACTTCATCTCCCACCTGCAATTGTGCAGGAGCAAGAATGTAACGTTTCTCACCGTCGGCGTAATGCAACAGGCCAATATTGGCGCTACGATTCGGATCATACTCAATGCTGACAACTTTGGCGGGTATTCCATCCTTATCGCGGGTGAAATCAATTTCCCGATAACGTCGCTTGTTACCGCCACCACGGAAGCGGGTCGTCATCCGCCCCTGGCGGTTGCGTCCGCCAGTGGATTTCTTGCCCCGCGTCAGCGCCTTACAACCAATTTCGCCACTAATTTCGGAGGCGTCCCGACTGGTCATATTACGCCGTCCAGGAGACGACGGATTATATTTTTTTATTGCCATTTTTATACCTCAATTCAAGCTCTTAACCGGCCGCTTTCCAAACTCTGGTTCAGCCGGTTATATATACTGGGTTAGATAATATCTATTTCGCCCTCAGACAAGGTTACGATCGCTTTCTTCCAGTCCGGCCGTTTGCCGTAGCGGGCATAGCGCAAGCGCTTGCGTTTACCCATCTTATTCATGGTTCGCACCGAATCAACCGTCACGTCAAATATGGCTTCCACAGCCGACCGAACTTGCTTTTTATCGGCCTTTTTCTCGACCTTAAAAACGTACTGATTCAACTCATCAGTAAGCTCAGTGGCCTTTTCAGTCACCACTACAGAATGAACAATTTCGTAGGGGTTCATTAGGCTTCCTCCTGTGGACAAAATCGGTTAACGAAATTTTCGAATCCGGCGCGGGTAAAAACAATTTTATCAAAAAGCAACATCCAGTAAGGATTAACAGACGCCGCCTTCATAACCTGCACATCAGGCAGATTACGGCTGGCCAGAAGCACGTCATTGACAATTTCATCAACAATCACGAGTGCATCTTCTCCTGCCCCTACCGAGCCAAGAAATTTAAGCATTTCTTTAGTTTTCGGCACTTCTAAATCAAGGTTTTCAACCACGAGCACGTCACCGGCGTTCAAGCGCTCTGAAAAGGTCCGCTTTAAAGCCAATTTTCTGACTTTCCGGTTTACTTTCTTCTTATAGCTGCGCGGCTTCGGCCCGAAAATAATACCGCCTCCGCGGAGCAACGGACTTGTAGTGCTACCCATCCGAGCCCGCCCGGTACCTTTTTGCCGGTAAGGTTTGGTTCCGCCGCCGCGAACCTCGCCGCGCGTCTTTGTCGACGCAGTACAACGGCGTTCGGCAGCCCGAAATGCCACTACAGATTCGTGGACGGCCTGTTCGCCCTTTTCTAATTCAACCCAGCCAGGTTGCAAGTCCAATGTACTGCCCTGACTGCCGTCACTTTTAAGTATTGGAATAGTCGTTTCCATTTAATCAGTATCTCCAGCCTACTTCTTGCAAGCGCTTTGCAGTACCACAATCCCGCCATTAGGGCCGGGAACAGCACCTTTCACCAAAACCACGTTTTCTTCTTTATTAACCGAAACAACCTTTAACGATTGAACTGTCCGATGAACATTACCCATTTGTCCGGGCATTTTACGTCCACGATAAACTCGGCCGGGGTCAACGCACATACCAACCGAACCGGGTCTACGGCTCCAGTCGCCGCCATGACTGGCTCGGCCGCCGCCAAAACCATAGCGCTTGACAACGCCTTGAAAACCGCGGCCCTTAGTTTTGCCGGTGACATCAACCCATTCTTCGGCCTCAAAATGTTCAGCAGCAAGCTTGTCGCCCACGGCCTGTTCAGGATCATCATCCAAACGAATCTCTTTGATGCATTGCGGGGGCGTGCCTTCGAGACCGGCTGCGCGGACATGGCCGCGGACGGCCTTACTAACGTTTTTAGATTTCCGACTGCCATACCCCAGTTGAACGGCAGAATAACCATCCTTTTCCCGGGTACGCAAGGCAGTAACCGTACAGGGCCCGGCTTCAACCGCGGTAACCGGCACCAGCTGCCCGTCATCATTGAAGACTTGGGTCATGCCAAGTTTTCTTCCTATAATGCCTTTCATCTCAGTACTCCTTAAATCTTAATGCTGATATCTACGCCAGCCGGTAAACTAAGCTTTTTGAGTTCATCTACTGTCTTGGCAGTAGGATTTACAATGTCCATCAGCCGTTTGTGAGTACGGATTTCGTACTGTTCCATTGACTTTTTGTTGACATGCGGTGACCGGTTGACGGTGAACCTCTCAGTTCGCGTGGGCAACGGGATCGGTCCGGCAATCTTGGCACCGGTGCGCCGAACCGTCTGCGTAATTTCAGTGGTCGACTGATCGAGTACGCGATGGTCAAACGCCTGCAAGCTGATACGAATTACCTGATTATTTGCCATGTTTACTCCTAGCCTTTCTGTTCAAGAATCTCTTGCTGTATACTTTGCGGAACCTGTTCGAAAGTGGCAGGTTCCGCGACAAATGTAGCTCTACCGCGAGTAAGCGACCGCAACTCGGTTGCATAGCCAAACAACTCGGCCAGCGGTACGTGCCCACTTATGGTGACGGCCTCCGGACGCGTATCCACTTCCGATACCCGACCTCGACGACCGCTTAAATCACCAATGACATCGCCCATATGTTCTTCGGGCGTGACGACCTCAATTTTCATAACGGGCTCCAGCAAGATCGCCTTCGCCTTCAATGCAGCGTTTTTGAATGCCATTGAACCGGCAACCTTAAAGGCCATTTCAGACGAGTCGACCGGGTGGTGTGAGCCATCGACAATATCCACATGAAAATCAACCACAGGATAACCCGCCAGAACCCCATTATCGGCGGCTTCGCGAATACCGTTTTCGACTGACTTTATATAATCTTTGGGAATATTGCCGCCCACAACCTTATTCTCGACGGTAACCCCGTGACCTTCTTCTTGCGGCTCAAGTTTAATAACGGCGTGTCCATACTGCCCTTTACCGCCGGTCTGCCGCACAAACTTGCCGTCGCCGTCGGCGGCTTGTCGCAGGCCTTCCCGGTAAGCCACCTGGGGCTGGCCGACATTAGCATCAACTTTAAATTCACGGAAAAGGCGATCTCGGATAATTTCCAGATGCAACTCGCCCATAGCCGAAACCACCGTTTGACCGGTTTCGGTATCCGTGCGAACCCGAAACGTAGGGTCTTCCTGTGAAAGTTGGTCCAGGGCATAAAAAAGCTTATCACGCTCAGCCGAACTCTTGGGTTCAATAGCCAGTGAAATCACCGGGTCCGGGAAACTGACCGATTCGAGTATAATGGGATCATCGGGAGTGCACAGAGTATCCCCTGTCGTAACGCCCTTAAAGCCTGTAGCAGCCGCAATATCACCGCTGTAAATAGTATCACGCTGTTCCCGGCTGTTGGCATGCATCTGCAAAAGGCGACCGAATCTTTCCATCTTACCGGTTCGCGCATTGTACACCTTCCCGGCCTGTTCGGCTTTTCCGGAATAAACCCGGAAGAAAACCAAGGTCCCGACATACGGGTCGGTCATAACCTTGAAAGCCAAGGCTGAAAACGGCTGATGGTCCCCGACGTGCCGCTTCATCGGCTTTTCAGTTTTCGGATCAATTCCGTCTATATCCCAGATATCAACCGGGCTGGGAAGATAATCCACTATGCAGTCGAGCAGAGGTTGTACACCCTTATTTTTAAAAGCCGTTCCACAGGTAACGGGAACAATATCGCCTTCGATGGTAGCGCGCCGGACCGCTGCGCGTAGCTCTTCCTCGCTTAGTTCTTCTTCATTGAGGAACCGTTCCATAATTTTGTCATCTGTTTCAGCCAGGCATTCGATCATATATTCACGCGCATTCTGCGTGGCCTCCACTAAATCATCGGGGACATCCTCCGTCCGGTATTCAGCCCCGAGTCCTTCATCGTCATATACGTAGGCTTTGTTAGAGACCACATCCACAACGCCTTTGAAATCAGCTTCATTACCGATCGGGACCTGCAACGGCACGGGCGTTGCCTTCAATTTATCCCTGATCTCGTTTACTACCTTATTGAAGTTGGCACCTGTACGGTCCATCTTATTCACAAAGGCCATCACCGGAATATTGTATTTCTTAGCCTGACGCCAAACCGTTTCCGACTGCGACTGAACACCGCCAACCGCACAAAACACACCCACCGCACTGTCCAGTACACGCAATGAACGCTCTACCTCGGCAGTAAAGTCAACATGCCCGGGGGTATCAATTATGTTAATCCGATTTTCGTTCCAGAAACAAGTGGTGGCAGCGCTGGTAATAGTGATTCCACGCTCCTGTTCCTGCTCCATCCAGTCCATGGTGGCATTACCCTCGTGGACCTCGCCGATTTTATGGCTGACACCCGAATAATAGAGGGCGCGTTCTGTAAGGGTGGTCTTTCCGGCATCAATATGGGCCATGATCCCTATGTTACGGACACGTCGTAAAGATACCTGGCGACTCGAATCTTCTTTATATTCACTTTTATTAATCGGGTTTGACATCAAATGTTTTTCTTCTGGATTGTTTATCGATTGCAATTTATTGGTACACCCTTACCAGCGGAAATGAGCGAATGCCTTGTTGGCAGCGGCCATCCGGTGCATTTCATCACGCCTTTTAACGGCACTGCCCGTATTGTCATATGCGTCCATAAGTTCGGCGGCCAGAGCATCCTCCATAAGCGTACCCTTGCGAGCGGCAGCGAAGCCAATCAGCCAGCGCATGGCAACAGCCTCCTGCCGTTCCGGCGCGATCTCTATGGGCACCTGATAATTAGCGCCGCCCACCCGCCGGCTTTTCACTTCAAGGCGCGGCCGGACGTTTTCCAAGGCCTGGAGAAAAACCTCCAGGGGTTCAGAGTCCTTTTTCTGCTCCGCAATAATATCCAGTGCCTGGTATACAATGCGTTGAGCCACGGTCTTTTTGCCGCGTCCCATAACACAATTGATCATACGGGCGACTAGTTCACTATTGTAGCGGACATCAGGTGTCAACTGGCGTTTTTCAGCACGTCTTCTTCTCATGCTTATTCCATTCCGATTTGTGCTTTTATTTAGGTCACAAAAAGACTGCCATTGAGGTGTGCTTTTCGGCATACCCCTTGACAGTCCTTACGGAGTTTATCGCAACTCCAACGAATCTCAATCAACGATTCACGACCCGAATAGCCGTGAATCGACAGCAATTATTCACTCTTGGCCCCGTATTTACTACGGGACTGACGGCGACCATCGACTCCAAGACAGTCCAGAGAACCTCGTACCACATGATACCGTACTCCCGGCAAATCTCGAACCCGGCCACCCCGAACCATAATCACGCTATGCTCCTGAAGGTTATGACCTTCACCACCGACATAAGCAGCTACTTCTTGACCATTGGTCAGCCTAACGCGGGCAATTTTCCGTAATGCGGAGTTAGGCTTCTTCGGTGTACGTGTGGTCACCTGCAAACAAACACCGCGTCGCTGCGGGCTGTTACCTAAGGCCCGGGCCCGCTGCTTGCGGGTTTTGTTTTTACGTCCTTTGCGGATAAGCTGATTAATCGTCGGCATATAGTGATTTTCCTTCAATTTTAGTATATCGCCAAATCATAAGCGGCTAATATAACAAATCTTCATCCCTTGTCAACTGTAATCCTGATTAAGAATGACCTATTCTCAAGAATCTTCATCTTAAAAACAGCACAAGTGCCCATTCCGGCTTCGACAGCCGGGATGGGCACTGCCACTAAACAATCTTTTTTTTAGAAGTTTTTGTGCTTTTACAGGTCCAAGATGGCCCGCGCCTGAGCAGCCTTATCTTCTGGCTCTTCACCCTCAGCGGTTTCGGATTTTGCTTCGGGTTCAGTGCTTTCAATATGGACATCCCGAACGGCCGGATATCCGGTCCCAGCCGGGATCAGATGCCCCATGATAACATTTTCCTTGAAACCCCGGAGGTAATCGGTGCCTCCTGATGTAGCGGCTTCCGTCAGGATCCTAGTGGTATCCTGGAAACTGGCAGCCGAGATAAAGCTATCGGTCTGCAAGCTGGCTTTAGTTATGCCAAGCAACACCGGTTGCGCCTGACCCGGCTGGCCGCCTTCAGCCACAACCCGATCATTTTCCTCCCGGAACTTCATCCGATCGACCGTATCCCCATAGAGGAAACTGGTAGTCCCCGGTTCAGTAACGCGCACCTTGCGCATCATCTGGCGCACGATGATTTCAATATGTTTGTCATTAATCTCAACTCCCTGCAGACGGTAAACCTCCTGCACTTGGTTGACCAAATATTCCTGCAGATCCTGCGGGCCGCAGACGTCCAGCATTTCATGCGGTACTACCGCACCATCCGTCAACGGCTGACCTTTCTTAATAAAATCACCGTTGAACACTACTAAACGTTTACCGGCCGGTATCACGTGTTCCTCGACCTGATCCGGATCTTCCATATCGCGAATAGTTACGCTCCGCCGACCACGATTAATCTTGCCGAGTTCAACAATGCCGTCAATCCGGGCAATCTCAGCCGCATCCTTCGGACGGCGCGCTTCAAAAAGCTCTGCAACCCGCGGTAAACCACCGGTAATATCTTTGGTTCGGACACTCTGACGCGGTGTCCTAGCGATGGTTTCACCGGCTTCGACCTCGGCCGCTTCCTCAACCATTATATGGGCACCGGCCGGCAGGCTCTTGTGATCAATTATAGCGTCGTTTTCATCAAGGATTACCAGCTGCGGATGGAGATCTTCACGGTGTTCCATGACCGTTATTTCCTCTTTGCCGCTGACATCGCTCATTTCCCGTTTAAGGGTTACGCCCTCAATAAGGTCACGGTAGCCGATTCGACCACGCATTTCGGTGATAATCGGAACGTTGTACGGGTCCCAGCGGGCGAAAATCTCGCCTTTCTTAACTTTTTGCCCTTGCCCTTTGGAAATAACCGCCCCCGGTATAAGTTGGAAGCGCTCGGTTTCCATGCCGTCTTTATTTTCAAGAATCGCCACGCCGTTCCGGTTAAGGATAACCAGTTTCCCGTCCTGCTGCTCAACCGAACGCACATCTTCCAGTCGTAATTTTCCACCGATCTTAGCTTTCAGGATCGGTTGCTTAAAGGTTGCCGAGGCAGTACCGCCATAGTGGAAAGTACGCATAGTCAGCTGAGTTCCCGGCTCACCAATTGACTGAGCCGCAATAATTCCCAGGGCCTCGCCTTCGCGCGGCAACCCCCCGGTCGCCGGATTTATACCGTAACACTTAGCACACACGCCGCGCTTACTTTCACAAGTCAAAACACTGCGGATGTGGACCCGCTCTATTCCCATCTCGACAATCGTGTCGGCAATTTCCGGGGTAATGAGTTGGCTGGCTCCGACAATAAGCGAATCCGCGCTGTCACCCAACGGGTTATGGATATCGTCCACGCTGTAGCGACCGATAATTCTATCCTGTAACGCCGCCATTTCTTCATCACCTTCCTGAATGGCGCTGACGAATATTCCGTTGACTGTTCCGCAATCTTTTTCGGTACAGACGACATCCTGGGCCACGTCAACCAATTTTCTCGTTAGGTAGCCGGAGTCGGCTGTTTTCAACGCCGTATCCGCCAATCCTTTCCGCGCACCGTGAGAACTCAGGAAATACTCTAATACCGACAGACCTTCCCGGAAGTTTGCCAATATAGGACGTTCGATAATCTCACCGGAAGGCTTGGCCATCAACCCGCGCATACCCGCCAGCTGTCTTATTTGGTCACGGCTTCCGCGAGCACCGGAATCAAGCATGGCATAAACCGGATTGATTTCCGGGCGGCCTTCATTCCCGGCCAAAACGTGAAACAGCGAGGCGGTAAGGTCATTGTTCGCCTGTGTCCAGATGTCAATACATTTATTGTACCGTTCCATTTCGGTAATGACCCCTTTTTCCCGTTGCTCGCGAACCGACCGTACTTCGTCTTCGGCCGCTTTCACTTTCTGCGGTTTGTCACTGGGAACGATCATATCCGTAATTGACATTGAGAAACCGGCCAAGGTGGCGTACTCATAACCTAGGTCTTTAAGGTCATCGAGGACGTCAATAGTGCGCTCTCTTCCGATATGGTCAAAGCACTGTTTAATCATTTTTCCCAGCGCTTTTTTCCGGGCTGTTGTGTTCCAAAACCCGAGCTCAGAGGGCCAGACCTCGTTAAAGATACAGCGACCGGCCGTTGTCTTGAGCATTTTTTCAGTGGTATTCCCCCACAAAGACTCTTCCTTACCGTAATCAGGATTACGCACAAATATCTCTTCGTGCATATCAAGAGCGTCGGTATCGTAAGCACGCAATACCTCAAAATAATCATTGAAGCGCTGAATTTCCCCGTCTTTCTTCTCAACAACTTCACTATTACGGTTCTCATATGTCAAATAGTAAGCTCCCAGCGTAATATCCTGACTCGGCGTGGTAATGGGATTGCCATTGGCCGGCGAGAAAATATTGTTGGAAGCCAGCATCAGCAACTTAGTTTCCAGCTGGGCCTGATTGGAGAGCGGTACATGAACGGCCATTTGGTCACCGTCAAAGTCAGCGTTATAGGCCTGACAAACCAGAGGATGCAACTGGATAGCCTGTCCCTCGATCAGGATCGGGTCAAACGCCTGAATACTCAACCTGTGCAATGTCGGCGCCCGGTTCAGCATAATTGGATGCCCCTGAATAACTTCGTCAAGGATATCCCAGACAACCGGTACGCGCCGTTCAATCATTTTCTTGGCGCTACGTACAGTATGTACAAATCCGCGATCTTTGAGACGGCGAATAATGAACGGCTCAAACAGTACCAGGGCCATTTCTTTGGGCAACCCGCACTGGTGCAGCCGTAGCTCGGGGCCGACCACAATCACCGACCTTCCCGAATAATCAACGCGTTTACCGAGCAGGTTTTGCCGAAAACGCCCCTGTTTACCTTTGAGCATGTCACTGAGCGATTTCAAGGGACGGTTACCGGTACCGGTTACGGGACGCCCATGCCGACCGTTATCCAACATGGCATCGACCGCTTCCTGCAACATACGCTTTTCGTTGCGGATAATAACTTCCGGCGTATGCAGTTGCAGTAAGTTCTTGAGACGATTATTGCGATTGATCACCCGCCGGTACAGGTCATTAAGGTCAGATGTGGCAAACCGGCCTCCTTCCAACGGAACCAGCGGTCGGAGATCCGGGGGGATTACCGGCAGCACCTGTAGCACCATCCATTCAGGATTCATGTCATTGTTAAGGAAGCCTTCCACCAGGCGGAGGCGTTTAGCTGTCTTTTTACGCTCGGCTTTACTGCGCGTGGCCTGCATGTGCTCCTCAAGCTCGCCCTGTAAAGCAGCCAAATCAATTTCGCCTAGCAATTTTTGGATTGCCTCGGCCCCCATTCCGGCCTGAAAGGCGTCGCCATATGCACTGCGTGCTTCATTATACTCTTCATTGGACAGCAGGGTTTTGGGTTCCAGCGGGGTATTGCCTGGATCTGTAACAATCCAATCTTCATAATACAGCACCCGTTCAAGTTCCCGCACCGTCATATCAAGCATCAGGCTCATACGACTAGGCATGCATTTGAAGAACCAGACATGGGAAATGGGTACCGCTAATTCTAGATGCCCCATCCGCTCGCGACGTACGCGTGACTGGGTAACTTCCACACCGCAACGGTCACAGACAATGCCTTTGTGCTTAACGCGCTTATATTTTCCGCAGTTACATTCCCAGTCCTTGGTCGGGCCGAAAATACGCTCGCAGAACAAGCCACCCTTTTCAGGTTTAAAAGAACGATAGTTAATGGTTTCGGGATTTTTGACTTCTCCGCGACTCCAAGAACGGATTGTTTCCGGAGCTGCGAGACCAATGGTCACGCAATTGAACAAGTCTTCATCCATACCTAGGACTTCTTTGACAGCGTTGCTATCCAAGAGAACAGCCCTCCTAATTTTATTAATAATCGTGAAATTTCACGTGTGAATCTCGATAAACGATATCATACCACAAACAACCCGCTGGGTGTTTATGCCTGCACTTGACTACCGCGACGGACACGAATATCCAGCCCCAAGCTCTGCATTTCTTTCATGAGAACGTTGAAAGACTCCGGAATACCGGCCTGAAGAGAGTTTTCTCCCTTCATAATCGATTCGTATATCTTTGTCCGGCCACGAACATCGTCACTTTTGACTGTCAGCATTTCCTGAAGAGTATAAGCGGCCCCGTAAGCCTCAAGGGCCCATACCTCCATTTCACCGAAGCGCTGACCGCCGTGCTGCGCTTTACCGCCAAGCGGTTGCTGGGTTACCAGCGAATACGGCCCTACTGCACGGGCGTGGATTTTATCCACTACCATATGGTCAAGCTTCAGCATATAAATATCACCAACCGTAACCCGTTGCGCGAATTGTTCGCCGGTGCGACCGTCGTACAACATTGTTTTGCCGTCATCGCCGATAAAGCAATCCGTACGATCTTCTTTATGCTCGTCAATCACTCTCCCGTCTTTTTTCATTGTCCAGCCGACTTCATCGGCCTTGACCTTGCGGGCATCGCGCAATAATTCATGGATTTTTTCTTCTTTAATACCGTCAAAAACGGGGGTGGCAACATTCATTCCCAGGATGCGGGCAGCCCAGCCGAGATGCGTTTCCAGCACCTGCCCGACGTTCATCCGGCTGGGAACGCCAAGGGGACTAAGCACAATGTCAACCGGCGTTCCATCAGCCATAAACGGCAAATCTTCTTCCGGTACAATCGTTGCAATAATACCTTTATTACCGTGACGCCCGGCGAGTTTATCGCCAACTGAAATCTTACGCTTACTGGCGATATAGACTTTAACGCTCTTTATGATACCCGGGTCAGTACCGTCACCCTGCTCCAGGCGTTCGACTATCTCATCCCGCCGGAGGGCAATATCCCGGAACCGGGGTTCAATAAGGCGCATTACCTCATCGATCTGCTCTTTGGCAGGAGATTCCGGCATTTCATACAGGTCATGTTTCTGAGCCAAACGTTTGAGCATAACTTTGGTAATCTTGCGGCCAGCCGGGATAATTGGATCTTCATCATCTTCACCAGCGGCCATGACAGCGACCGGCAATTTAGACCCCAACAGGTAATCACCCAGCTTGGCTGCCAGGTCATCAACAATATCCGAGTATTGGGATTTATAAGTATTGTCAGCATCCTTTATCTGGCGCTTGATTTCCGCTTTGGTCATTTTTGCTTTAGTCGGGTCAATGCGTCGCTCAACGCGAACATCCATTACAATGCCCGAGGACCCGCCGGGAACATACAGCGAACTATCCTTAACATCGGCGGCTTTTTCGCCGAAGATAGCCCGTAGCAACCGTTCTTCGGGTGCCAGTTCAGTTTCACTTTTAGGAGTAATCTTACCCACCAGGATATCACCTGAACTGACTTCGGCCCCTATCCTGATAACCCCTTCAGGGTCCAAGTTTCGGAGCGCATCTTCGCTGACATTGGGTATATCGCGAGTAATCTCCTCCGGCCCGAGTTTGGTATCCCGAGCAGTGATATCATATTCTGAGACGCTGATGCTGGTGTAAACGTCATGTTTCACCAAGCGGTTACTGATAACAATGGCGTCCTCAAAGTTATAACCACACCAAGGCATGAACGCAACCGTTACGTTTTTCCCCAATGCCAAGTCACCCTGGTCAGTGGAAGCACCGTCAGCAATTACCTGATTTTGCTTAATCTTGTCACCGGTTCTGACTATCGGCTTCTGGGTAACCAGAGTCGATGCATTAGAGCGCAGATATTTCAGAAGCTCGTATTCCTGCACCTTTTCCGGCTTGCTGGTTTTATCGGGCATTTTCCCGTCGGCAGTGATGATAATACGGTCGGCTGAACACGCTGCGACGATACCTTTATCCCGGGCACAGGCAACGCAACGCGAGTCGCGTGCCACAACTTCTTCAAGGCCGGTACCGACGAAAGGAGCTTCGGCCTGCACCAATGGCAGGGCCTGCCGTTGCATGTTGGACCCCATCAAGGCGCGGTTTGCGTCGTCGTGCTCGAGAAACGGAATCAGGCCGGCTGCGGCACTGACCAGCTGTTTCGGCGATACGTCCATGTACTGGACTGCATGCGCCGGCATTTCAGCGGAATCCCCGTGCGCCCTGCAAAGCACAAAATCTTTGGCAAAATGGTTGTCTTCTGTCAAAGGTGCATTGGCCTGGGCAATCACGTACTCTTCTTCCTGGTCAGCTGTCAGATAAACGACATTTCCAGTTGCTTTACCTTTTTCAACTTTTCGATAAGGGGTTTCAATAAACCCGAAATCATTAATTCGCGCATAGACAGCCAACGACGAAATCAATCCGATATTCGGTCCTTCAGGAGTTTCAATCGGGCATACCCGCCCGTAGTGACTGGCATGAATATCGCGGACCTCAAACCCCGCCCGTTCGCGGGTCAGGCCGCCAGGTCCCAGGGCGCTCAATCGCCGTTTGTTAGTGGTTTCCGCCAGACAGTTGGTCTGATCCATGAACTGACTGAGCTGGTTGCGTCCGAAAAAGTCGCGCATGACGCTGATAAATGCTTTCGGGTTAAGCAACTTGGAGGGGGTCACGTCATCGGAATCCATATCCAGCAAAGTCATGCGCTCCCGCACTAGGCGTTCGGTTCGCATTAGGCCGACCCGACAATGATTCTGCATGAGTTCGCCTACTGTACGAACTCGCCGATTCCCCAAGTGGTCAATATCATCAACGTGGCCGCCGCCATTGCGCAACTCCATGAGGTAGCGGGTGGCACCAACCAAGTCTTCTTTGACCAAGGTTCTCGTCTCCGGGTCTATATCCAGCTTGAGTTTCTGGTTGATCTTGTGGCGTCCGACGATACCCAAGTCATAACGCCGCAAATCAAAAAACAGTCGCTTAAGCAACTGCTTCGCACTGTTAACATTCGGGGGGTCTCCCGGGCGCAAACGCCGGTAGATTTCTTTCAGGGCTTCGCCGGTATCGCGGGAGGGATCCCGTTGAATACACCTGACGAAATAGTCCCCCACACCGCTGGTGTTGACAACCTTGATTTTCTTTATGCCCGCCTGCTTTAATTTCGCGATCAAATCAGGATTTAATGGTTCAAGCTCGGGGACCAGCACTTCGTCTTCATTTTCAGGGGACGGGATGTTTTCAACCACGTAAAATGTGCTGAGATCCTCGCTCTTACTTAATTTAGCAACCGTAGTCTTTTGAACGCCGTACAGTTGGTCCAGCAAGGCTTCATTGGTTTCATAGCCAAGTGCACGCAGGAACGTACTGATCAGGAACTTCCGGCGGCGGCGGCGGCGATCAAGATAAATAAAAATTAGGTCATTGATATCGAACTGTACTTCCAGCCACGAGCCACGGTCCGGGATCACCCGAAATGAATATAAGGCGCGGCCACTGGGATGACGACCCTGTTCATAGCATATCCCCGGTGATCTATGCAACTGACTGACAATAACGCGCTCTGCTCCGTTTATAACAAACGTGCCGGCTGGCGTCATTACCGGCAAGTCTCCCATGTAAACCTGTTCTTCCCTAGTTTCTTTCGGCGTTGTCAACCTAAAAGTAACATAGAAAGGGGCTGCATAGGTTCCGCCATCCTTGAGGCACTTGACGGCGCTTTCGCGGGGTTCTTCCATATCATAACGCACATAATCAAGTACGCACTGCTGATCAATACTCTCAATAGGAAAAACTTCTTTAAATACCTCCTGCATCCCCCGGGGGTTCCGCTTTTCAGGAGCTAAGTCGAGCTGGTAAAACTGATTATAACTGTCGACCTGTACACCGATAAGGTCCGGTGTTTCAATTACATCCTGAAGCTTTCCGAAATTCACTCGTTGATTCATGTTCAGATTACCCCGTAAGTCTCAACGTTGTTATGCATGCCTGCTTCAAAAGTAGGCAAAACGGCAGAAATCGGAGGCACATTATCGGCCACCGATTCCATACCGTTTCCTCGGTCCAATCAATCACTCCCGCAGGGGAGGACTATTTCAATTCAATGGTAGCGCCGGCAGCTTCGAGCTTCTCTTTAAGTTCGTCCGCTTCTTCTTTCGGGACGCCCTCTTTGATCGGCTTCGGAGCACCGTCGACCAGTGCTTTGGCTTCTTTCAAGCCCAGTCCGGTGATGCTGCGAACCTCTTTGATGACGCCGATTTTCTTATCACCGGCAGAGGCCAAGACAACATCGAACTCGGTTTGCTCTTCAGCTGCCGCGCCTTCACCGCCACCAGCCGGAGCCGCGCCGGCAACCGCCGCAACCGGGGCAGCAGCACTGACACCCAAGCGGTCTTCAAGGGCGCTGACCAGTTTGGACAGATCCAAGACGCTCATGCTTTCGATATAAGAGATGAATTTTTCCATCTCCTCCGATACCTCGACCTTGCTTTCTTCCTGCTCAGCTGCTTCGACTTGTTTTTCTTCAGCCATTTCTAGTAACCTCCGTTTTATTGTATTAGCAATTTATTGGCTTTGTTTCTGGTCTAAATACGATTTCAATGCGTAAACGACGCTGGCCTTTTTCTGTGACAATGCAGAAACCAGATTTCTGGCAGGTGCCTGTAACACGCCCAGCAACTGGGCCAACAACACTTCGCGACTCGGAAGATCAGCAAGCGCGCCTACTTCCTCTGCTTGAAGAAAAGTTCCTTCAAGCACGCCAGCCTTAACAGACAAACACTCATTGCCGTCAGAAAACTTTTTCAAGGCCTTCGCCACAGCCACAGGATCATCTCCACCGACCACAACCGCATTATCCAATTTGACAACGGGTGCCTCGGCAATGGACTTAAAGTCAGTGTCGTTGGCGGCGATACGGAACAGTCGGTTCGGTACCACGTGGCATTCAGCCCCCTGAGAGGCCAAGTCATCCCGCAAGCTGTCAAACGCAGCCACAGACAACCCTTTATAGCCTACCAGGAACAAGTGCTCCGAGGACTTGAGCATTTCGCCGATATCCTGAGCCAATTGTTTCTTTTCAGGTCTCATGGTATTCCGGCCTTATGTTATACTCCGAATGTCAACGCGGACACCCGGGCTCATTGTTAAACTTACAGTTGCACTTTGGAAATATATGCCCTTCAGCCCGTCCGGCTTTGCAGCTTGAACAGCCTGAATTACGGTCATCACGTTTTCCTTTAGCGCACTGGCTTCGAATGACTTCTTGCCGACCGGCGCATGGACGCACCCGCCGCGGTCAGCCCGGTATTCAACCCGACCGGCTTTCGCGGCTTTTACGGCTTCCGCCGTATCATCCGTCAACGTCCCGGTTTTCGGATTGGGCATAAGCCCTCTGGGGCCTAAGACGCGCCCCAAGGGACGCAATTTCTGCATAGCGGCGGGTGTAGCTATTAATGAATCAAACTCCATCCAGCCGCCTTCAATCTTTTTAATCAAGTCTTCGAATCCGACTTCATCTGCACCGGCATCCTGGGCCGCTTGAGCCGCATCGCCACTGGCAACTACTGCTACTCTTACAGTTTTACCTGTGCCCTGCGGAAGTGCCACGGCGCCCCGAACTGCCTGATCCGACTGCCGGGGATCAACCCCCAGCCTTAACGCCAGCTCGACGGTTTCGTCAAAATTCCGCTCAGGCATCTCTTTCAGTTTTGTAAGAGCGTCATCGAGGGTATACCTGGACTGCCGGTCAAACGAAGCCAACCGTTCCCGATACATTTTGCTTTTTTTATTCATTGCTCACCTCGATTCCCATGCTTCGAGCTGTGCCAGCAACAATTCTTACTGCGGCATCCAGCGACCGTGCATTCAGATCCTCCATCTTGGTCTGCGCAATCTCTTCTACTTGGGCACGGGAAACCGTGCCGACAAGTTCGCGCCCGGGATCATTTGCTCCGGACGCCAAGCCCGCGGCTTGTTTGAGAAGATTGGCAGCCGGCGACGACTTCGTAATAAACGTAAAAGACCGATCCTGATAAACAGTGATCACCACAGGCACCACTGTCCCAGACTTGTCCTGAGTCGCCGCATTGAATTGCTTGCAGAATTCCATGATGTTGACACCGGCTTGACCAAGCGCCGGGCCAACCGGCGGGGCTGGATTAGCAGCTCCGCCCGGAATTTGCAAGCGAATTTCATTTACGACTTTCTTCGCCATTTTACTATTCCTTATTTCGCTGTATATGCGGTACGGACTGGCAGGTACCCTTCCACAAACACAGAATCGTTTTTATGTCTGGATCACGACGATGGACCGAGCGTTCTAAGTACGCTCGACCTGCCAATATTCAACTTCCACCGGCGTGGACCTTCCAAAAATGCTTACCGATAAACGGAGTTTTCCGCGTTCCGGATCGACGCCTTCAACGGCGCCCTCAAAATTCTCAAATGGCCCTTCGGTAATTGCCACAGTCTCGCCAATATCGAAATCCACCCGCGGCTTGGAAACCTCTTCAGCTTCCTGGGTCTGAGCTACAATGCGTTCCACTTCCTGCTCAGATAACGGCACCGGTTTATCGCCACCTACAAAACCTATCACCCCTTCAATTTCTTTGATGAAATACCAGACGCTTTCGTCAATATCACCATCGGCGATATAGAGTTCGGCATTCACCAGAATATATCCGGGGAAAAACTTACGGTCGCGCGTCGTGCGCTGGCCGCGTTTGACCTCTGACACCTTTTCCGTGGGAACTTCCACTTGGATAACTTTGTCATCGACTCCCTGGATAGGCTTCCGACGCATAATGGTATCTCGGACCTTGAATTCCTGCCCAGAAAGGGTTTGGATAACGAACCATTGTCCCTTTTCACTGCGTTGCATAAAAACCTGCCTGTCGCTGTTACAATCTTACTAATTACAAAACTTCTTATCCCATTCGGACAGTAATCTAAGTCACCCACTTTACTACAAACTTAACTACAAAGTCGATAGCAAACACAAAAACACTCAGGATAGCACCGGAAACCACCACTACCAAGGTTGATTCGCCTAACTCGCGCCATGTCGGCCATGTGCACTTTTTAAGCTCGGTAACAGTTTCGTGATAGTGGTTGCGAATTTTATTAATTGGATTTGTCATTCGAACTGTCTTATATTCCCGCGCATCTAAGTTGCCTAAAGGTTCTAGTAATGGCAGGTGAGACAGGGTTCGAACCTGCGACCTGCGGTTTTGGAGACCGCTGCTCTGCCAGCTGAGCTACTCACCTTAATGCCAATGCTCTTGGGCGGATTATCCTGTTTGTCAGCCGGATTAGCGGCGCTCTTGATGCAGGGTATGCTTGCGCTCAAAGGGACAATACTTTTTCATTGACAAACGTCCCGAGATAGTGCGCCGGTTTTTGTCGGTCGTATAATTACGACGCTTACATTCTTTACATTGCAAAATTACTAATTCCCTGGGCATCTGGATTGCCCTCCGTAATGCTATTATACATAACAGACCCCCCGGTGGCCTTTCACAGCTGACCACCGCGGGCTGTTATACATCTTTTATTGTAAAATTACCTGTTAAGGCTACTCGATAATTTCTGTCACCTGACCGGCACCAACCGTATGCCCGCCTTCACGGATGGCAAACTGCAGGTTTTCCTCCATTGCGATTGAAGAAATCAGGTCAACGTCGATAGTGACATGGTCACCCGGCATAATCATTTCCGTTCCCTCCGGCAAATTGATGACGCCGGTCACGTCCGTTGTCCGGAAATAGAACTGTGGGCGGTAACCGCTGAAGAACGGGGTGTGACGCCCCCCTTCATCTTTACCCAACACATAAACCTCTGCCTTGAATTTTTTGTGCGGTGTAATGCTGCCGGGAACCGCCAGTACTTGGCCGCGTTCAACATCGGTCTTCTTGATACCGCGCAAGAGGCAGCCGACGTTGTCGCCGGCATGACCTTCGTCAAGAATTTTGCGGAACATTTCCACACCGGTAACTGTAGTCTTAACGGTATCATGGATACCGACGATCTCGACCGTTTCCCCGGTTTTTACAATACCGCGCTCAACTCGGCCGGTTACAACCGTACCACGCCCTTCAATCGTGAAAATGTCCTCGATCGGCATGAGGAAAGGCTGGTCCAGGGCCCGTACCGGATCGGGAATGTACTCGTCAACCGCATTCATGAGCTCAATGATAGGTTTAAAGTCATCGTTTTCAGGATCCGGGTTTTCACAAGCTTTCAGCGCAGACCCCATGATCACCGGAACATCGTCGCCCGGAAAGTCATATTCGCTGAGCAGTTCCCGCACTTCCATTTCGACGAGCTCAAGAAGTTCGGGGTCATCAACCTGATCGACCTTATTAACGAAAACCACCATGGCGGGGACACCTACCTGACGGGCAAGCAGAATGTGTTCGCGTGTCTGCGCCATCGGCCCGTCCGTTGCGGCGATAACCAAGATAGCACCGTCCATCTGAGCGGCACCAGTGATCATGTTTTTAACATAGTCAGCGTGGCCTGGGCAGTCGACGTGGGCATAGTGACGTTTTTCCGTCTGGTACTCGACGTGAGCCGTGTTGATGGTAATCCCGCGGTCTCTTTCTTCCGGAGCGTTATCAATTTCTTCAAAAGTACGGACATCGCCGCCGTACATCTTTGACATCCCCATAGTAATGGCGGCAGTCAGCGTAGTTTTTCCGTGGTCAACGTGGCCGATGGTACCAATGTTGATATGTGTCTTACTGCGATCAAATGTTTCTTTTGCCATGATTTATTGTCCTCCTGGCTTTCCTTCTTTGCGTGGTTGTTTAACCTGTTTATTCTACTCTAACTCTAATTTTTCGGGGCTAATCTAAGCCGCCTCTGTTTTTGCCGGATAGCCGCCACCAATAACTGGAGCCCGCGACCGGACTTGAACCGGTGACCTCGTCCTTACCAAGGACGCGCTCTACCGACTGAGCTACGTGGGCTTACTGCTCCAAACAAGTCAAAACAGATAAAATATCTTCTCTAAGCAAAAAAACAAGCCGCTAAACCGGTAAATTTACTGACAGCAAAATCCGGGTTCGTTATAGCGGCCGGTTCAGTTATTTTCCGCTTTCTTTTTCGTCGGCGCTTTCGTCTTTTTCGTCGGCGCTTTCGTCTTTTTCGTCGGCGCTTTCGGCTTCTTCGTCAGCGCTTTCGGCTTGCTGACCGTCATCTCCGGTTTCTTCTTCCGTTTCGTCCTCAGCTCTCCCGGAATCGTCGACCGCAATCGCATCTTGGAAGAGATCACCCATATCGACCATTTCCTCACCTCTTTCCAAGCGGCGTCGTACTTCCGCGCCACTGGCCTCATGGGTGCTTTCCCCACCTCCTTCTTTCAAGCTCAAGCCTATGCGACGCTCATCGGGGTCAATTTTCACGACTTGGGCTTCGAGTTCCTGCCCTTCCTGAACAACGTCTTCAACACGCTCTATATGTTCATCACTAAGCTGTGAGATATGCAACAGCCCTTCCACATCATTCTGCAAGCGTACAAAGGCACCAAAGGAAGTAATTTTGGTAACGGTTCCGTTAACTGTATCGCCCACTTGGAAGTGTTCATCAATATTGGCCCAAGGATCCTCGATCAGCTGCTTAAGCCCCAAGGAAATCCGCTGCTGTTCCGGATCAATGTCCAAGATAACCGCCTCGACCTCTTGGCCTTTTTCCAGAATTTCACTCGGATGATTAATTTTGCGCGTCCAGGACATATCAGATACGTGAATCATGCCGTCAATATCGTCTTGGATTTTGACGAAGGCCCCGTATGAGGTCATATTGCGCACTTGGCCTTTAATTTTGGTGCCGCTGGGCATCTGTTCAGCCAGTATTTCCCAGGGGTTCTCGGTGGTTTGTCGCAGTCCGAGGGAAATTTTACGAGCATCCTTCTGGACATCCAGGACGATAGCATCCACTTCATCCCCCACCTGCAGGACATCGCTGGCTTTAGTTATTCGTTTAATCCAGGACATTTCCGACACGTGAACCAGCCCTTCAACGCCCTGCTCCAATTCTACAAAGGCACCATACGGCAGGACGTTGACTACGCGACCATGAATACGCGAGCCTTCCGGATATTTCTGGTCAACATCTTCCCACGGATTCCCTTCTTTCTGCTTCAGACCAAGAGAAACGCGTTGTTTTTCGTTGTCAATATCCAGAATCATTACTTCGATTTCATCGCCGACACTGAGCATTTCGCCGGGATGCGAAATCCGCCCCCAGGACATGTCCGTAATATGCAACAAGCCATCCATAGCGTCCAAGTCGACAAACGCACCGAAATCGGTAATATTCTTGACCACGCCTTTACGCAACTGCCCAACTTCCAGCTCGTCCAAGAGCTGAGCACGCTGCTCGGCGCGTTCTGCCTCGACGAGTTCGCGGCGTGACACGACTATGTTACGGCGCTCCGGACTAATCTTGAGGATCTTGAAATCTTCATCAACGCCAACGTAGTCGTCTAAATTACGAACCGGACCGACATCTACCTGCGAGCCGGGCAGGAACGCGTCGACCCCGACATCTACGATAAGCCCGCCCTTTACACGACGGCGGACCGTACCGCGAATAATGCTGCCTTCTTCATAATTCTCAACAATATCCCCCCACGCCTTCTGCAATTCTGCTTTTCTAGCACTGAGGAGAGGCATATCGGCCTCTTCATCCTCAAGTACTTCAATGAAAACGTCAACTTGCTGTCCTTCCTCGATAGTGCTGAAATCACGAAATTCTTCGCGCGGTATCATGCCCTCCGATTTGTAACCGATATCAACCAGAACCCCCGCGTCGGTCTTACTTGCCACCCGGCCGGTTACTATTTTCCCCGGAGCGAATGGTGTCGTTTCCTGTTGTTCTTGACCTCCCAGAAGTGATTCCATGCTGGGAATGTTCTCAAGGTCAATAAAGGTTGCGGCGGTAGAATTGGTTTCTGTGGTTGACTTGGGCATATTGGGTTGTCTCTTGTTCGATCGCAAATACTTGCTTTCTGGGTTAGTTGTTTACTTGTTTGCCAATAACGACGACTGCATGGATAAGCAGACAATCGAAACTGCTGGATAAAAGTTTGATATTATTGTATATAAAGAAGAAATTGCAAGTCGTTATACACAAAAAACGTCTATCTTTTGGCTGTGCCAGATTGTTATATTCCAGATAAACTGTAATTTAAGACTTTATCACGCCCGCAGATGCCAGTGCCTTATACACACAAAAGGTAGAGTCATTTTGGCATGACCTACTACTATTAATGTTAATACACTTATGGTCAAGCCCATGTCCAAAAACACCCCTTTTCTCATGAACCTTGACGGCTCAATTATGCGTCGTAAGTCACGCTGCATAATGGTAGGCACTGTGCCGATCGGCGGCAACAGCCCTGTTTCCATTCAATCGATGACCAATACTGATACCCGTAATCCGGAAACCACGCTTGAACAGATAGAATCAGTAGCAACTGCCGGCGGCGATATTATCCGGGTTGCGGTTCCTGACAATGCGGCTCTTAAGGCACTCCCTACCATTGTCACAGAAAGTTCTCTACCGGTCATTGCCGACATCCATTTTGATTACCGCCTGGCGTTGGGGGCACTCGATGCCGGAGTCGCCTGTATCCGTATAAACCCCGGGACTATGCAGGACATTAAGCACCGCGAAGAGCTTGCCGCTGCGGCAGCGGCCAACAACAGTGCTATACGTATCGGGATTAATTCCGGCAGTTTAGAGGCCGATATTCTGCAAAGTCACGGCGGGGCTGCCAGCGGAGCCCTGATTGAGAGTGCCCTGCGGCATTGCCGATTCTTCGAAGAGAGGGGTTGCTCAAAAATAAAAGTCAGCTTAAAATCATCCAACGTGCCAACCACCGTCGCGGCCTGCCGCGCCTTTGCCGCCCAGGCCGATTACCCTTTGCACCTCGGAGTAACAGAAGCCGGGACGGTTCAAACCGGGACAATCAAGTCCGCCGCAGGAATCGGCTGCCTTCTGCTTGAAGGCATAGGTGATACCATACGGGTTAGCCTGACGGCCCCTCCGGAAAAGGAAATAATGGTGGCCATAAAGCTTTTGGAATCCGTTGGTTTACGCGAAGCCCATCCGGAAATCGTGGCCTGCCCGACATGCGGCCGTACCGAGATTGATTTGTTGCCAATTGCCGAAAAAGTAGAACGGGAAATCCAGTCAATGAAGAATGACGGCTATACTTTTAAAATCAATAAAATAGCCATTATGGGCTGTGTCGTAAACGGCCCCGGGGAAGCGCGTGATGCGGACTTGGGAATTGCCGGGGGGCAACATTCCGGTGTCCTTTTCAGAAAAGGTAAAGTGGTAAGCAAAGTCCCTGAAGGGGAATTGGCAGACGTCCTTATCAAAGAATTACGGGCGGCGGCTGAGTGACAACAGTCTGACTTGCTGAGGCTGTATAACAAACTCAGGCTAAAACATCTGAACTGTTTACTTGTCTGATTGATATTCTTCCGGATCCAGCGCCCCGACATGGACCGCGACCCATCGGACTGCAGGATTGACCTTTTCCACATACCACCTGGACTGATTGTAGGCTCCGTGTATTAAAAGCAATAAAAGCACCAGTAATACGGCCGCCATAATACTCTGTAATATTAAACCGGTATAAGTACGTTTCTTTT
Source organism: Lentisphaeria bacterium (assembly GCA_046482565.1). Classification (GTDB taxonomy): domain Bacteria; phylum Verrucomicrobiota; class Lentisphaeria; order Oligosphaerales; family MVZH01; genus JAWOEV01. Next base: position 26,234 of record JAWOEV010000114.1, read on the forward strand.
TTGTTTTGTGGTCACTCTTTTTTTCTGTCCGGGGTATATGATTGCGGTACAACCGCTTTTTAGGCGGGGTCGAAGGCGTGTCTTCCGAGAACTTTACAGTTGATTGCTCAAGTGTGCCGGAAATATGTGTCAAGCTTCTGAGAACAGCATAATATGCATTTGGTCGTTTATCCGGATCCGGATCCATACACTTGCTGATAAAAGTCCTTAATTCCCCTGGAATATGCAACCATAATTCGCCCATCGACTGTTCAACTGACCGGGATAGCCCCTTCATTCTCGCGGCATAATCATTGCCAAAAGGGGCAACCCCAGTAAGGGCATGGCAAAGAACACCTCCCAGTGAGTAAATATCACTCCGGCAATCCCACCCGTCGCCTTTCAACAATTCGGGGCTTGTGTACCGGACATCTTCAAATGGGCGCTGCTCCGATTTGAGCGCCAGAGCGACGCCAAAGTCGGACATCTTGACATCGCCTTCCTTTGCCAGCAGGATATTTCCCGGTGTCACATGCCCGTGTATTACATTGCTCTGGCTGGCTGCGTGCAGTCCCCGCGTAGCCTGGATAACGGCATGCAGGGCCTTGACTACCCCTAAACCTTCGGCATTATTTTCTATATTGGTTGCCAGTGACCCGCCATTCAAATACTCCATTACCACAAAGGGATGCTCGTACTGCTCTCCACATGAATAAATCGGCAGAACGTTCGCATGATTGAGCCGGGCGCTTTCGCGTGTAGCCCGCAGAAATTTATCCGTTTTTTCGGCTTCGCGAGCCACGAATGAATCCAGAACTTTCACTGCGACCTCACGCTGGAGTTTAAGATCCAGAGATCTGTACACCCCGGCAACAGGGGTTTCAGACAAAGGTTTTTCAAGCAAGTATTGCCCGAAACGGTACGGAACCATTACTTCATAATCGCACACCGGGCATGCAGTGGTAGAAAAAGCTTCTACCCCAGATGCATCCAGTTTCTGTTCACACTGAGGACACTTGATCCTCAGATTGGCTTGGGGTTGGTGAAGATTCATGATGTTGAGCGCCAGTTAACGGAGAAAAATGTTATCCCTTTGAAAACGTAATATTGCGCAACACCTTAACATCCAATGGAGACTATTACAACTAAATTTGCCCATTTTTCCCTTGGTCAAGTGCCAGGGGGAAAAAGAGTGCCGCCATGCCCGTGCTGAGGGTTGGCGTGGCGGCACCCCTTTTCGGGTCTGGCATCATAACCGTCCATATCTATGGGCGAGTTGCTCCTGATGGCGTTGGACTACACAATGTAGGGCAACACCGGAAAAATTCAGTTATAAAATCAGCACTTTTTTTATTTTGTCTCCGCTTTCAAGTTGCAACGGGGGAAAAAGTTTCTATATTACTTTCTTTCTGTTGTGAAATGCCTCGCGACCCCATCGTCTAGAGGCCTAGGACACCGGGTTTTCATCCCGGCAACAGGGGTTCGAGTCCCCTTGGGGTCGCCATTCTTCTTCTTCTTTCCCGCATCCGTGAAAATCCGCCACTGTCGGTCGCACGCGCTTGGTGGGACAGCGCGGATTTCTCATGGTTCAGGTTGCCGTTTCAGCTCTCCTTGCTCACGGGGCTTGCGATACGC
>JAWOEV010000229.1:0-2666 GCA_046482565.1 Lentisphaeria bacterium
TGGTATTAGTGACGAATAATCATACAATAGGACCAACGAACTGTAATAACGATACTGTCGCCTTGGATAACCTGCACCGCCAAATTCTTTACAGTACCGACAATTTAAGCACTCCCAAGGTCGAGGCGGCCAAAGGCGAAATTGCGCGCCGTAACCCGGAGGTGATTGTCGAAACACATCAGTCTTTATTAAACCGGAGCAATGCCCGACAACGGCTCAAAAAGTGCGATATCGTTCTCGACGCAACCGACAATTTTCCGGTCCGTTTGGTCATTGCTGACACCTGTCATGAGCTTAAAGTTCCCTATGTTCATGCCGGGGTTCAGCGTTTTCACGGGCAGGCAATAACCGTAATCCCGGGCGAAACTACTTGTTACCGCTGTATTTTCCCGCATGCGCCGCCGGCAAAGGCTGTACCCTCGTGTGCCGAAACCGGCATCCTGGGACCGGTGGCGGGATTCTTTTCTACAGTCCAGGCCACCGAAGCGCTAAAATACCTCACCGGCACAAGCGGCCTGCTTACTGATCGTCTGCTGACCGCTGACTTGTTAAACTGGAAAGTACGCATTATCCCGAAAAAAAGACAACCGCATTGTCCCCTTTGCGGTAAACCCTGACCCGGAAATTGCCTGAAAAATTAGCTCTATCCCGGTTTTTGCACGGTGCAATATCCGGGTTAGTGCTCTTCGTGTTCTTCGTGGGAAAAAAAAGGCCATGGAATGGCATCTCCCTGACGGTCGAGACTAAGTCCGACAAACTGCTAAGGAGCGCCTTTGACCAGTTTCCGGATATTGCGTTCGTGTTTCCAGTCAACTAACCGCCACCAATCCCGCATATCTTCCGGCACGGGGATCTCGGCTATCAGATCCCGGGTCGATTTGCCATTCGCCACTCCCGTGTAAACTGCCTCCAACAGCCAAACATGATATTCCCGGCAGCGGCGTAATTCAGCCGTCGTACACAATGGACCGTGGCCGGGTACCACATGCTCGGCATCAAACTCAATCACGCGGTCATAAACAAATTTTGTCTCAAGCATAACCCTAGGGGAACCGCTGCGCATACTGGTTATCAGCCCCCACCCGAAAATATCACCGACAAATAAGACGCTGTCAGCCGGAAACCACGCAAGACAATCTTCGCGGGTATGCACACCGGGCATAGGGATGAACCGGCATTGCCGGCCTGCCCCGCTAAAAGTCAAGCCTTCGGCGGGAATTTGCCGCGTCCGGTAGTTTACCACTTCCGCCCCCTCTTTTTGAGCGAATGCATCATTAAGGGCTACATGGTCGTAATGCGTATGGGTATTTAATACGGTTGACACCTTTTTCCCGGGTACAGTCTCCCGCAATAAGCGCATTATTTCCGATTCCAGTCCGGCTTCTTCTAGGGCGTCCACGGCCAGAATCCCGTCTCCCATATCGGCCCAGCCGATATTATCTACTTCCTGGCGGACATAGAAGCCGTCGCCTAATTGTATGAGTTGTACTTCTTCGGTATCAGACATTATCATCACCTCACAGTTTGTTTGCTTTATCGCCCTCCACTATATTGCAATAAAAAGCTATACAGAGCACTAGTGTCGCGCCAGCCTTCAAAAAAAACAACAAAGAGAGTAAATGCTTATGGTACCACGCATTCCTCCACAAGTAAATACCCGATCGAGAATGACCTTGTGCACCGCCATCACTGGCATGATTTTACTCCTCGCGATTCTGGGTACCCCCTGCGAAGCAGCGGCGTTGACGTCAGCTGAGGCAGCCGTTCTAGATCGTCAAACAGTGCCTGCGGTTGCTGACCTCGGCAAAAGCATCAGCAAAGTCCCTATGAGCGCCGCCAAGATTCTCAGGTTACCGCTCGGTGCCCTTGAGTTGATACTGTCGCCCCTGCCGGGGATCAACTGCTTAAGCGCGACGAAGAATATCGGGGCCGGCTTGGTGGCACCGTTTGAACTGGGAATCAATGTCTTAAGCCTGCCGCACAGACTCTTCACCGGCATCGAAAAGCTGACGCCGTCGATACCGAATACGCGATAACCCAGAAAGTCGCCAAGCGAAAAGGTATCGCCATTGGTTTTAGGTCCCGGCGCCCTTGCCGGGCTAGACCTTCGATTTCTCGAAGGAAATCCGGGGATCCACGAAAACATAGCAGACATCGGTAAGCAACTGCATAAAAAGCGTGATGAGGGTCATTATAAACAGACTTCCCATGACGACCGGATAATCGCGCTGAATTACCGAATAATAGCCCAGCAGACCGATTCCGTCGAGATTGAAAATGCGCTCAATCAGAATACTGCCGGTCAGAAAAATGGCCAGAAAACGGGCGGGAAAGCCGGTCACCAGTGGGATAAGTGCATTGCGCAGGATATGCCGTAATAGAACCCGGGATTCCTTGAGACCTTTGGCGTGCGCGGTTATCACATACTGCTTACGAACTTCCTCAAGTACAGAATTCTTAGCCAGAATTGTAAGCACCGCAAAGCTGCCGATACTGAGACAGAATACGGGAGCGGCGATATGGTGGAGGTAATCCCATATTTTACGCCACATACTCCAATCTTCATAGCCGTAAACCCCCGAGGAAGTCAACCCGGAAATCGGGATTAAGTGCGCCAGCGCCGCATCCACCGGACCGAAAAGAACAATCAGCAGGACGGCCAGAAC
>JAWOEV010000239.1:0-8111 GCA_046482565.1 Lentisphaeria bacterium
TCCATGGCGCGGATTTTCGGGGCCCCCGTCAAAGTTCCGGCCGGAAATGTGGCGGCGATGACGTCAAAAGCCGTTTTATCATCCAAAAGATCGGCCTGGACATGGCTGACTATATGCATAACGTGCGAATAGCGTTCAATGGTCATAAAATCCCGCACCTGCACACTGCCCGGTACGGCAATGCGTCCTAAATCATTGCGCCCGAGATCGACCAGCATTACGTGCTCGGCTCGCTCTTTCTCGTCATTCAGCAATTCATCGGCCAGCGCCCGATCTTCCTGTTCGGTTGCACCCCGCGGCCGGGTTCCGGCAATCGGCCGCAACTCCACGCGGTTACCCGTTAAGCGCACCATTACTTCGGGCGAAGAACCGACGAGGTAATCATCGTTAAACTTAAGCGCGAAAGTGTAGGGCGACGGATTGATCAGCCGCAGCGCTCTGTACATGGCCAGGGGGTGAGCCGGGGCGGCGGTACTGAAACGCTGCGACAGTACCGTCTGAATGATATCACCCTCCACTATATAATCTTTGGTCCGCCGCACCTTTTCGCAGAATTCCTCCCGGCTCATATTCGGGGTTAACTCAATGTCGCCTTCGCTGAACTCACTCTGCGGTAGTTTCGGCACCGGTGAGTTGAGACGATTCTCAAGTTCTTCAACCCGGCAACAGGCGTCTTCATAAGCAGTTTCCAGACTCTCAAAATCTTCAGTGCGCGCACAGGCAACTGCAATGAGGGTATGCTTGACATTATCGAAAACAATAAGATCCTCGGCCAGCATCAGTGCGGTTTGCGGATACTGCGTAATGTTTTTGGGGTCCGGCAACTGTTCGAATTCATTGACGGTTTCGTAGCCGATATACCCGACGGCGCCGCCGATCAAGCGTGGCAGTCCGGGCGGTTCAACCGGCTTAATCCCCGCCATGATTCGCTCCAGCGAGCGGAAGCAGTCGCTCCCTTCACCGACCACTTCCGGGTTGCCGCGCCGCGAAACCAAGCGGGCGACACCGTTGTGGACAGTGAACACGGCGTGCGGGTTAACCCCGATAAACGAGTAGCGTCCCCAGCGCTCACCCCCCTCGATACTTTCCAGAAGAAACGCGTAGTTATCATCGGCGAAACGGCTGAAGACCGATACCGGGGTTTCCAAATCGGCCAGCTGTTCCCGATAAACCGGGATAAGATTGCCTTGCTCGGCCATCTTGCAGAATTCTTTGTAGGACGGTTTAAACATACTTTCGCCACTCTTTAAATTTCTTAAAACACAAGTATACAAAAAGAAAACCGCGGTCTGCCTTTTTTCAAGCGGTTCCGCGGTAATGCGCCGTAATTAAACTTTGAGACTTCAAAATAACTTGCGGTGAATCTGTTTCCTTTCTCGGCTCACTCGAGACCTTTTCGCATGGCGTACTAGGTCCGAGAACCCTTTACCCTCGACGTCTACCAACCCCCCCTGGTGCCGGGTACCACCGTCTATTATTCACCGTACTACCCAACACCCTGCGGGCAACTCGATCCCTACTTGCCGTAAACCGAGGGCTGTTGTCATGTTTCGATACACAAGAACAATACAGCCTGACACATCGGATGTCAAATACTGGCGCACGCTTTTCCGCGAAATACAACTTGATACAGCTCGAGATCCGGTATTGGACAGGGGGATCAATCATTCCCGCCGGAAAAAGCTGCATTTCCTGACTTGTACATGCCCCAGCATTTGCCCCTGAAGCGCGTACTGGAGGCGGGTCTCGTGTTCCAGAGGGTCTTCTAAGGTAATAGAAGTAGGAAGCCAGCGGTCAGGGCGCTCGACCAGACTCTTGGGTTCGTTCTTGAGCAACAGCTTCCGAGTGCCGTCCGCCAGTATTTCATACACGGCTACTTGAATATAACCGGCCTGAAAAGCGCGGTTTTTAAATTGCGCCTTGGCCGTAACCCGGCCGCCAGCAGGAACTGAAACGGGAGCGGACATGAGCTTGAAAGGCTCTTGCAATTCGCTTTTAAAATCAAATATGGCAGGGCCGGATTCTGCAGGGCCGGGGTTTTCGGGCTTAGCCTGCAGACGTTGTTTTTCCGGGTCAGCGACAATGTACTGCCAGTGATTTAGTGGATTACTACTGTTCACTGCGACCTCCCGGGGTTGCGGCGGTCTCAGGAGCTCATCGCCAATCGAATCGGCGACAACTTCAGTCCAGGGTATGGCAGCCTCAATGCGATTGAAGGAATCCCGTGTCGCGTTCCATAACCAGGCGCCGGAGCCGATCACCAGGCATAAAAGGGCTACTGCCGTCGCTGCAGCCATACGCCAGTGCCGGGCTTTTCGGTATGCCTCTTCAATCCGCCTGACCGGTAGTTGTTCCAGCTCAGGCTTTACTTCCACCTCTCGCGGCCGGAAATCCAGCAGTTCGCGCACCGGGGCAATTTCCCCGGCCGCCGCCAAATTCAGGAACCAGGTTTTTTCTTCGGATAACCGGTGGGCCTTCAGGTCATCACGGTAGCCTTCCACATCGAACGCAACTTTCCGGAAGAAGACTTCGTTTGACAAGGCGTCGTAGATACAGTAGGCGGCGCGGACATCGCCGTCCCGCGGTTGCCCGACCGAACCTGGATTAACGATATAGCGTTTTTCCGGCTCCAACGCAAAATCCCGGGCGTCCAGCTCGTACACCCGGCCGCTCTGACCGGTTACGAAAAGAGCGGGGGCGTGCGTATGTCCGACAAAACAGACCGGCTCGTTACGAACTGCCCAGGCAGATTCAGCGCCTTCGCTATCCAGAAGGTAATCGAATTCCTCCGGGTTGCGCGGCGTCCCGTGGGCACAGCAGAAGTGCTCTCCTTCCAGCAGCAGTGGAAGCCCGGTAAAGAAATCGACAGCTTTGTCATCCACCTGCGAAGCAGTCCATTCAATCCGCTGTCGCGCGTGTTCATTGAAAGCATCGGTATCAAGCAACTCAGCCAAGGCGGCATCATGGTTACCTAAAACAAAATGTCGAACCCGGCTGTAAGCGCTCTCCAGAACTTCGGCCGGTGCCGGGCCGTAGCCGACGACGTCCCCCAGGCAGATGATCTCTTCAACCCCCTGGGTTCGGGCGTCAGCCAAGACTGCATTCCACGCTTGACGATTACCATGCAAATCAGAAACTATAGCGTATCGCAAAACCCTGACTTCCTTATTCTCTACTCACGACCTAGGTTATTCTGCTGCTTGCAGGCCTTAACGGTATTTTGCATGAGCATGGCAATGGTCATCGGCCCGACGCCGCCGGGAACCGGGGTGATCCAGGATGCTTTCGGTTCGACTTCGGCAAAAGCCACATCCCCGACCAAGCGATAGCCGCGTTTTCTGGTGGCGTCATCAACCCGGTTGACCCCGACATCAACCACAACCGCGCCATCCTTAACCATGTCCGCAGTAACGAATCCCGGTTTGCCGATGGCCGCCACCAAAATATCGGCTTGACGGCAAATCTCCGTCATATTCTTGGTGCGTGAATGGCAGACTGTGACCGTGGCATTCGCGCCCGATGCTTTTTGCATCAGTAGCGCCATCATCGGTTTCCCGACAATGTTGGAGCGCCCGATTATCACCGCGTGCTTACCCTCGGGATCAATGCCGCTGCGCTCAAGCAGAACCATCACCCCCTGGGGAGTGCAGGGGAAAAAACCGTCCCGGTCGCCAATCAGCATTTTTCCCACATTGAAGGGATGAAAACAATCAACATCTTTGGCCGGATCAATATTCAGAATAACTTCTTTTTCGTCAATTTGCGGCGGCGGTGGGGATTGTACCAGGATGCCGTGCACCGAAGGGTCATTGTTCAACTCGTTGACCACTTCAAGCAGCTTGTCCTGCGAAGTGTCCGCCGACAAACCAATTTTCTGACTGTTCATCCCCAGTTCGACCGCTCTTTTTTCTTTCATGCGTACGTAAACTTGCGAGGCCGGATCCTCGCCGACAATAACGACCGTCAGCCCCGGCTGGATGCCGTGTTCGTTCTGCAAAGACGCCACTTCTTTAGAGGTTTCCTCATTAACGTCCGCGGATATTTTTTTGCCGTCAATCAATTTCGCCATAGCTGTTGCCTCCTGTGTATTGCTCATAGACCTTTGTGACTTGGGTTGATCAAAAACTGGTTTACAGACAACATCTTAGCATTCACTGGGCAAAAATCCACAGTATTTGACTTTTGTGCTTGTCTGAATTCTATTAAATTCAACTGAATCAGCAAGATAATTGGCAGAAAAAAGGATCGGGAAATGCCAAAATTTATTACTCCCATTTTAATGGCGCTTTTCGCCACTCTCCCGAGGTCGGTTTACGCAGTTGAGTCCGAGGCGGCGAGTACGCTGACCCCGTGGTATTGGTGGGTAGCGCCGCTCTCCGCTTTTCTGGCTTTGGGCTTTGCGTTTCTCTTTTATCGTAACATGATGACCGCGGATGAAGGAACCCAGGCGATGTGCGATATCGCTGGCCATGTGCGTGAAGGAGCTATGGCCTACCTGAAGCGGCAGTACAGCGTAGTAACTGCCGCATTTCTTATCCTTTTAACCATTTTTGCCGCACTAGCTTTGCTGGGTATCCAGAATCCTTTTGTCCCGATCGCGTTTGTGACGGGCGGGCTCTTTTCCGGTATTTGCGGTTTTTTCGGTATGAAGACCGCGACGAACGCTTCCGCTCGCACCGCCCAGGCCGCCGGGGAAAGTCTCGACCGCGGGTTACGGATAGCTTTTCGAAGCGGGGCGGTTATGGGGCTGGTCGTGGTTGGTTTCGGCTTGTTGTTCGTCAGCCTCTGGTATTTTATTCTCGACCGCTTTGTCTTTACTCCGGCTGCCATGGAATCCGGCCGCACTCTATGGGGTATGGTGATTGTGCCGGACAACATAACCCCTCTGGATAAACTGGTTCATATGACTTCCATGATGCTGACGTTCGGCATGGGGGCCAGCACCCAGGCGTTGTTCGCCCGAGTGGGGGGAGGCATTTATACCAAGGCGGCCGATGTCGGGGCGGATCTGGTTGGTAAGGTGGAGGCAGGCATACCTGAGGATGATCCGCGCAACCCAGCTACTATCGCGGACAATGTCGGCGACAATGTCGGTGACGTAGCCGGTATGGGCGCCGATCTGTTCGAGTCATATTGCGGGTCTATTCTGGCGACCTGTGCACTCGGGGCGGCGGTCGGCTTGCAGCACGGCGATATTGAGGTTGCCACGGGCTATGTAATAGCGCCTATGGCTGTGGCGGGAATCGGCATTCTCCTGTCGATTGTCGGCGTTTACCTAGTGCATTGCAAAGAAGGTGCCTCCCAGCACAACCTGCTGATGGCCCTGCTGGTGGGGACCGGTTCCAGTTCAGGGCTTATACTGGTGGCTGCCGCGTTGCTGGCCGTGGGACAGCTAATCCCCTGGGGTGTTTTCGGTGCCATCGCCAGTGGTTTACTGGCTGGAGTCATAATCGGGCAGCTGACGGAGTACTCTACATCCGATGAATTCAAACCGACCCGCCGCATTGCGTCCCAAGCGGAAATGGGTCCGGCGACGGTGATCATTGAGGGCTTGGCCGGTGGCATGTATTCAGCCAGTTTCCCAGTGCTGGTCATTGTCCTCGGGATTTTATGCTCATTCGGATTTGCGGGGGGGTTCAGCGATATCAGCATGGGGCTATACGGTATCGGTTTTGCGGCGGTCGGCATGCTTTCCACCCTCGGTATAACCCTGGCGAGCGATGCTTACGGGCCAATAGCCGACAATGCCGGTGGTAACGCGGAAATGTCCGGATTATCACCGCATGTACGGGAACGCACAGATGCCTTGGATGCTCTGGGCAATACCACTGCCGCCACCGGCAAAGGTTTTGCCATTGGCTCCGCCGCTCTCACGGCCATGGCCTTGCTGGTATCCTTCATCGAAATATCCAAAACGTGGGTGGCAAAGTTTGCCGGGGAGGCCGTCGACGGCGTTTTTCTGGGGTTTGAACATGATACGGTGCTCAGCCTCGGCATTGTTGAGTTTGCCCAGGCATTCGATATTCACCTGCTAAACCCGCAGGTAATCTGCGGCATGTTTATGGGTGCCATGGCCGCCTTCGTTTTTTGCGCCATGACCATGAAGGCGGTAGGGCGGGCGGCCGGCGAGGTCGTTACCGAAGTCCGTCGACAGTTCAAGGAAATTGAGGGGCTCATGGAGAGCAGGGCAGAGCCGGACTATGCCCGGTGTGTATCCATCGTCACCGCGGCGGCTCAGCGCGAGATGATTCTGCCCTCCGTGCTCGCCATTATCATCCCCGTGGGGGCTGGACTGGTCCTCGGTATTGCCGGGCTGGTCGGCCTGCTGGCCAGCGCTCTGGCAACCGGCTTTGTGCTGGCGACAACCCTCAACAATGCGGGAGGAGCATGGGACAACGCCAAAAAGTATATCGAAAAAGGTGAACACGGCGGCAAAAATTCGGATGCCCACAAGGCCAGTGTAGTCGGAGATACCGTGGGTGATCCCTGCAAGGATACGGCCGGGCCGTCTCTCAACATTCTGATCAAGCTCATGACGATGGTCAGCGTGGTCTTCGCCCCGGTAATTGTCAAGTTCTCGCCGATAATACAAGAATGGCTGAATATTGCGCCAAAATAAAATTAGAATATTAGAATAATATTAGAAAATTATTAGAAAAGCTTTGACAACCTCTTTTCTTCATGCTTATATTACTCAAGTAAGCTCAATTATGGTGATTGGGCGTATACTCACAAAATCAAGTGAGATGGAGGAACGTAAGATGATGAAAGAAGTTTTTAAACGGGCCGGAATGTTCGCATGTGCAGGTATTATCGGTTTTGCCGGTAACGCCATGGCGCAGGAAGCAGAAACAGAAACGGCGGAGGTCGCAACCGGTCTCTGGGCCAAGCCAATCTCCAATCCGGTTTATACTGACCTGGCTATCCAGAAGCGTGAAATCAATCTGGTATACATTTTCAACCCCTTACCGAGCCATGTAGATTCTTCCGCCGGAAATATAAGTATGGACGGAGACTTACAGGCCTTAGCGCTTCAAGCCGAAATCCCGATCATGGAAAACCTTTCTTTCGTTGCCAATAAAAGTGGAGCTATTTCATTTCGACCGGATAATGATAGCCTTGCCAAAGAAGAAGGCTGGGCCAATCTGTCCGGCGGCTTAAAATGGTCCTTTTTCCAAAATGAAATGCTTGCCGCTGCTCTGCGTGGAACGGTTGAAATCCCCAGTGGCGACACTGAAGTTCTCCAGGGAAACGGGCGCGGAAGTTTCAGTCCAGCCGTGTTGCTTACTCACATGACACCACGCTATGCTGTCAATGGGGTTTTAGGGGCCACAGTGCCGTTTGACAGCAGTGAGCTGAGCAGCATGGGATATGCATCTCTTTCTTCCGCGTATCGGTGTACCGATAAAATGTCGGCGTTGCTTGAGCTTAACTGGTTCCGAGTCTTGGAAGCGGGACACGGGGAGACCGATTTCAATGAGTTCGGTAAAGAGGGTCACAACGTTTTGGAATTCGAAGGTGGCGATCTGATAAATCTCGGGGCAGCCGACAGTGAAAAGCATGCCGATTTTGTCTCGATGGCAGTTGGTGCTCGCTACCAACTTACTGATCGAGTAAATGTTGGCGTTGCTTATGAATTACCACTTACGGCTAAAGACCGAAGCCTTATGGATGAACGCGTAACCCTCGATGTCGGTATGACGTTCTAAGACAAACGATAATAGAAAACCCAAAGGCCGCGCGGAATATGCCGCGCGGCCTTTTTTATTGGTTCGCAGTAATGGACACCTTGTTATCCCGGGGACCAAAAGTCATGTTTAACCCGAATAGTGCATGACAACACGAAAACCAGAGAGGGGCTGCCGCCGCCCCAACCCGCAGGGTTCGTGGCTCTTTCAGCGATCTTTCGTCTTTTCGGCAGGAACCGTTAGCTTAGGGCTGGCGATTCCCGCCGAAAAGACAAAATCTCATCCGAAATAGGCACGAGCATGGGCCTGATACCTTTTCGCGGACGGTCTAGTTAGACGCCATGCGAAAAGGTATCAGGCCCATGCTCGTGCCTATTTCGGATGAGATTTTGTCTTTTCGGCGGGAATCGCCAGCCCTAAGCT
>JAWOEV010000076.1:0-10243 GCA_046482565.1 Lentisphaeria bacterium
GCTGTGCCGACCTCAATCGGGTACGGAACCTCATTTAAGGGGGTCACGCTGCTTTTAAGTATGCTTAATTCATGCGCCCCCGGTGTCAGCGTCGTGAATATCGACAACGGTTTCGGGGCCGCTTTTGCTGCCACCCGCATCAACCGCGCCCCGAAAACGTCAAACACCCAATGATAAAATAAGCAGACCACGAATAAAGAACCCGGAACACAAGAGGTTAGAATCATGAGACTCGAACCGCCCAAAACCGGTGACGAATTGCTGGAGATGTACTACCTTAACATGCGCAGTGGCTTGCTCGAAGTGGCCGCGGCCTTCGACCGTATAGAAGCTGCCGGCGGTACCCATGACCCGCGCCTCGAAAAACTGCGCCGTATCGCGAAGCTGGCTGTAGATGAGAAACCGAACCGCGCCAAGCGTTTCCTGGAATCCTTGTCGGAGTGAGGAAGGCCAAGAACCACGAACCAAGAACCACGAACCGGAGTTTTAATAATGCGTGTAATCGAACCCCATATCCATATGATCGCCCGGACGACCGCGGATTATGAACGGATGGCGAGGATGCACACCGTGGCCTGCTGCGAGCCAGCCTTCTGGGCCGGGTACGACCGGACTTCCCCCCAGGCGTTCCATGATTATTTCACCCACATTACCACCTTTGAACCTCAACGGGCCGCGGAGTATCTCATCGACCATTACGCCTGGATCTGCATCAATCCGAAAGAAGCCGAGGATGTTGAGTTCTCCAAAGAAGTAATCAGTTTTATCCCGGACTTTCTGGATGCCCCGAACGTTTTGGGGATAGGTGAGATCGGCCTCAATAAGAACACCCACAACGAAATGAAAACATTCGAACTCCAAGTCGAAATGGCGGTCGAGCGCGACCTGCCCATCTGGATTCATACACCGCATCTGGACGATAAACTCAAAGGAACGAAGATGCTGGTCGATTATCTTAGGGGGCATGGCGGTATTGACCCGGAAAAAGTTTGCTTTGATCACGCCGAAGCACACACCATAGGGATGATCAGGGAGGCCGGGTTCTGGGCCTCGATGACCATTTATCCGATCACCAAAAATTCACCCGGACGCGTGGTCGATAACCTTGAACGCTTCGGTATCGATCACATGATGGTTGATGCCAGCGGCGACTGGGGCCCCAGCGATCCCGGCACACTTCACGATGCCCTTTTTGAAATGCGTCGCCGCGGCCATGATGACGACCTGGTAGAAACCGTCTTCTACGACAATCCATGCTACTTCCTGGGCCAATCCCCGAAATTTAAACCCCATCCCCGCCGCCCGCGCGATGCGGCCCCGGGGTGGCCAGCGGCCTGAGGAACTCAAGTAGATGCAACTTTGATTCCCGCAAACTGGTGAAGTACCTCCAGGACCATAAAACGAAGCGGGAGAATGCCCGGCCTCAACGGGACCACCAAAAAACGGCGTCGCACTAACCCAAGTTGCGAAACTTGGGCTAGGCATGGTAGTATGAAAAAGGAATTGTATGACCAAGCCGACCAGGAGATGGAGCGCGCCCGTAGGGCTTGAGTTTTTAGTGGCATGTACTTACTGTGAACTCTACCAAGCCGGAGTTGATTTTATTCTTCGCGCCGCTCAGGTCTCTCGGGTTTGGATCTCCGGTTCTTCGCAGGCGTCACTGCTGTCGCCGGTTTCGCTTATTGCCTCGTCGTTAACCGCCGCCGATGAGATCTCGCTTTTTTCCGGTTTGGGATTGGGTGTCGCCCGGCGCAGGAGGCGCGGGATTATGCGGGATAGGACAAAGATGCCGACAAGGGGTGCTACGACCCAACCCCAGTTGGGGCCAGCTATTCGGGAAGCGGTCGGGGTGGCTTCAAAGCTAACTTTCATGGGGGCGTTGACTTCCACCTGCAGAGGGCGTTTGAAGCGCAAAAGTCGGCCTCTGACGGGCAGGGCAATGGCGAATTGGGCCATACTGCTCACGGCCGCTTCCTGGTTTTCCAGCAGTTGGGTGATAATGCGCTGCAGGTTGGCGCTGTCTTCCCGGCTGAGAGATGCCTGAATACGTTGTAGTTCCTGCTGGTTGTAGTAGGCCTGTTCCTGCTGTACGGGGGCTTTTGCGGTCTGAGCCTGAGTGCCCGGCTTTTGCTGACGCAACTGGTCGCGACGATTGATGAGACCGGCCACGCTTTGCTGCTGCATAAGGTTACGCAACTGAACCCGGGCATCCTCGTTCTGGGCGCGGTCCCCCCGGGAATAATTGGCGGACCATTCCAAAAGTTGTTTGGCTTCTGAAACCTTTCCTGCCGCCGCCAATTGTTGTCCCTTATGCTGCAGTTCTTTCCCTTTTTGCAGATAACCGCGGCGACGGCTTTCAATCTGCTGTTCATAACTGCTTATCCCGTAACCTTTTGTGAATGCTGATTCGGTGGTTTTACGGTCAGCGTTCAGGGAGCCTTTCATATTGTAGTAGTTCATATTATCGGGGACATAAATTTCCCAAGTAATATCCTTTAAAGGCACATCAAATCGCGGTCCCGAATAACCTTGGTGTTCAGTTTGCCAATCGGGCAACGGGGGAACGACAAAGATGAATTCGAGATTTACCGCCATCTCACCGGAAGCGGTCTGGTCCAGCGGAATCAGTATTACTTCTTCTCCGGTTTCCGTTTTGCGGGTGGAGGGAACCGTAGCGGCACCGTTAACAATCAGCGACCACATTTCGCTGCCTTCCGGGAGGCGAACGGCTAAATGCCGTTTATCTCCGACCCGGAGATTCATATCGACTTGATTAATCGTTTCCCCGCGGTCCGAGGCTATTGTGCGAATAGTGGTATTGAGCACTTCTGCTTCCAGCAGGTCAGCCGCCTCATGTCTAATCGCCTTAAAAGTGAGATTATAAACTGGCTCCGTGCTGCGATAACAGAAAGCGGCACCTGACAAGTCGCCCTGACGGAAGTATGCCGGCAGATTCCGGGCGTCGGCGCGTTGTAAGGAATTGCCGATTTCAGTAGCGGAGAGTTCAACTCTTTCGTTGGCGAATACGACAATATGGCCGCGTTGCAGATCAGCTTCGGTGGCCTGGATATGGGGGATTACGACTTTACCGGCAGTACGATCATACTGAGTTTCATAGCTGACATTGAGGTTATAAGGTCGATCGAACCATTTTTTGCTCAACTCGACCTGCCAGAGGTTTTCGGCTGCGTCAAGGTTTTTTATACGGGCAATAGCGGGGCCCCTGATCTGCAGGCCGATAGCCTCGCTCGGTGCCCGGATTGTGAAATATTTAGTGCCGGCGTTAAAGAAGCGGTAGCGCAGTGTGTGATTGTGCTGGATCCGGCCTTCACTAACCCGGGCTACATGAAGAAAATCCACATTTATGCGCGGTTCAATTACTTCGGTTTCCAGGCTCAGATCCCAGTCGGGCTTGAGCAATTTATAAGCCAGGGCGTTACGGTCGCGTATTCCCATTTCGGCCGGGTCAATTTCACTTACGCCGCGACGTTTGGCACCGGCGGCGGCAAGCCTGACACCGCGTTCAGAAGAAATAACGATATTGCCGCTATGCTTGACGGATTCTTTGACTGCCAGTCGCGGCACAGCAACGGTTCCCGGCAGTTCAGCAACGGGGCGGGAGAGAGCCAGGTTGAGATCTGCCCGGCCTAACAGTTTGCTTTTAAAATGGATCTTGATCAGTCGCCGACCTTCGACATCCATTTCATCCCAGTGGCTGACTTGGGGTGAGTTCAGGGTGTCGATATCATACCCATCCGGAACCTGGAGGTTAACCGAGAAGACACCGGTCTTGTCGATATTGATTTGGAAGCTGCTGCTGTATGCCAGTCGTTCATCCCCCACCGAAAAAACGCTTTTTTCAAATGTTCGTATTTCCGGCTGAACTGCATGGACTGTGACCTCGAGTTTATCTTCCGGGCTTCGTATTCGATAGGCACTGCGAATGTCTGATGCCTGGAGTCCCGGGGACTTTTTGAGGAGGGCGGCGGCATCCCGCACAAAATCCTCCAGGTTTATTTTCCGGGGATGTTGCTCGATTGTGCCGTAGACCGCCGGGGTCATGGCGATTCCTGAAACGCCCCGCTGTTGATTGGTTTGTCGCACCGTGAGCGGTTGGATAATCGCTTGATAAGGCATTTTTTTGCGCGAGATCTGGGTGACAACGGTCAGTTCGTATTCGACCGTCGAGGCTTTGGAAAGTTTGATTTCGAGTTCCTGAGTATCCGGTTCGAAACGCCAAGCCCCGATATCTCGGCCGCTTACCGACGTGACCGTCATGTTCTCCGGCAATTTAATGCGGATGGCACTGAGCTCGCCCTGGGCGACTTGGAAGCGGATCAGATGCCGGCCTTCCGCCAGCCCCGCATCGAATTTCAGGAGGTTGATTACGCGGGTGAAGAACGTGGTTTTTTCAAGTTCCGTTTTGCGGGTTCGGGGTTTCCAGGCGAAGGTCACCGGTTCTCCGGGGGCAAACAGAGCATTGACCCTGGTTTCTGCATCGTCTTCGCGTCGATTCAGCTCAACTGCCGTAGAGGATTCTACATCGAGTCCGGTCTCGGGAATAGTCAGAGATACGCGGTTCGCCAGTGCTTCCGGAATCGGCATGTGGAACCGTCGAACGCGGGATTGTTCATTGGCTGGCGGCAATGGCGTCAAATACTTTATGGATATGTCATAATTACCGGCTTTTGCTACTTCCATAGTGTAGCCTTCCTTAGTTCGATACAGGGTGATATGATCGGAAATGTCCGGATCGCTGAGGAGAATCGCATCGGCTGTCAGCAACTGCCGGGTGAAGGGCTTGATGGTTCGGAACTGCACGTGCATTTCAGTCAGTATGCTGTCCTTTTCCGCCGTCATTTCGCAGTCGATATTCTGGATAACGGTTTCGTAGCCGGGAACCGTAATGCGCGCCCCCCCCATGGCATCAGCCCGGTGTGCCGTGGACGGCAACAAGAGACAGGCCAGAACGATCATCGCAGCGGCGGGTGCCCCCCCCGGTTGTGTCGCGGCTTCTTTCCCAGTCCCTTTTATGCAGAGCTTGATGCAGAGGGCAAAGAGTGCCAAGGGGATGCCCCAAGTGAAAAGGTGAGCGACCAGCTCGCCGCCGAAAGCGAAACCCGCAACCAGATAGAGCAACGCCCATATTCCTACCGCTGCCGGGAACATTTTATGCTTACCACGCCAAGCCCAAATAAGTGAGAGGATGGCGATTGCCGCACTGACTGCTAGCCAAGCCGGGGGGGCTTGGAGCCAACCCGGGATCACTTTGACAGCGATCCGGAGGCCGGGACTTTCATTCAGATCCAGGGCCTGCTGGAAGTTTATCGGTACAGATTGTCTCAAGCTGCCTTCAACGAAATCAGGCGCTTTGGTGGCAAGCACTCCCATGCCGGAGAGGATCAGAAGTCCGCCCGTTATCAGTAGCGGGAAAATAAAACGCCGGGCAAATAGAATTGCGGTAACCAATAATCCGGCTGCAACCAAGGCAAAGACAGAGAACACTGCTATGGTTATTTCCGGGAGGCGGAGTCCTGCTTGAGCAAAATTTTCCAGAAGCCAGAGCCAACTGCTGGCGGTGCGTCTGGCGACATTGCCTAGGCCGCCGGCTGACGCCGGGGCGTTTTCCGCGATCATATTGCTGTCTTTACCCGGACGCAGGCGAAACTCGGCCGGGGGGGTGACTTCCCATTCGGCAAAGGTTGAGTGCAGTGGCGTTCGGGGGGCGCGGAGGTCAATTTCGTCGAGCATTCCGACTTTGCCATGGGTCTGGCCGTATTCGAGTTGGAAAGTTATAGGACTATTGAGATTTTGACGCCGGGGCAGGGGGATCATAAGCATGCCGGTTTTGTGGTCAAGCTGGGCATTTATCGCTTCACCCGAATTCTTCGTAACAGGCTGATCATGGTTATCGGCTTTTATCAGTCGCGCAACTGCGTAGCTGGTGTTTTCAGGCATTTCCAGAGAAATATATTGGCGCGAAGAATTTTTAACTTTATAGAAAATGCGAGTGACGGATTCAGCTTTGCCCATTTCATTCACAGTCATTTCAGTCTTAAGGTCCATCACTTCGACGAGTACCGGTATGACGTCTCCGCGTTCATATGGTGAAACGCGTAATTCAATCCGGTGCGGAGCGCGAACATATTTGTAACTGCCCAGAATCGGGTGGCGGGTCATGGTGCGATAATTTGCCGGAATTTCTTCGCGCTCGACGGCCAGTACATGGTCCTTATCGCTACTGACCGTATCCAGATTAAGGTTCAAGGGGCTGGTGACGGCCATGAAACCACTTTGGGTTTCGACATCTTCGCAGGCTACGCCGCCGACCAGAACCGTCTCGCCCGCTTCATACCGTTGATTATAGCTGACTCCAAGGTTGTATTCACCGATTACTTTGCGCTGCAGATTAACTGTCCAAGTATTCTTTTCACGTTTCCAGTTACGCACATCGCTGCCGATAAATTCGACATTACGGCATTGTTCAGGGAGCGAAAACCGGAATTGATCAACGGGGGCTCCGGAGATGAAATAATTGACTACTACGCTGCCGTACATAATTCCTTCACCGATGGAAACCAAATGGAACGGCTCGGCCAGGATGGCGGCCGCCTTTTTGCCAGCTGTCAGAGTCAATTGCCAGCTGCTTTTGCGGAAACGGTAGGCGTATTGTGCGTCGGGCGCTTTTACGGCCACAGAGGAGGTGTGTACTTTGCGCAAATCAATATTTTCCACTTGGGCGATTTGAACGCCTTTCTCAGCGGAAATGACTAGGTATCCGCGTTGGTTTTTTGCCCCGACGACATTAAACCCGCGCAATTTTTGAGGATCATTAAGGGGGCCCTTGCCTAATTCTGTATCCAACTTGATAAGAGTGCGCCCCTGGACCGGCTGGGCAAAGCGGACTTCGACATTTTGGTATGGGGCATTCTCACTTTTCGGCGGCAACACATTGTATTCATCCAGGTAACGGCTTTCTACACCTGCGACAACAAGGTTGCGGTCAACCATGATTGTGGCTTTTCGCAGGGGGGCGTCCCGGACGTCCAGCTCGATTTGGGCATTGACCGTCATGTCATCCTCTTTAACGTTGACGCTTATACGGTGTGCGGCATCATAGGATGGGACGATATCATCAAGTTTCAGCTTCATACGATACGGGGTGGCTGCATACTGGTAGTAAAAGGCTTTTGCCTCCGGCAGCGGCCGCGGATGGGCTCTGTCCAGCACCATGCGCGGGAAGGCGGCCCGTTCCACCTGGGAAAGGTTGCCGGTCTGCTCTACAAGAAGTTGAACTGCACTGTCGGTGCCGACCATGAGATGGCCGGTAGCGCGAATGACATCAAGGGGCTGGATTACCGGCAGACTGATTTCGGCCGGGAATTGGGGTAGGTTTTTTTCTGCCATAATCTGGATTGGCTGTTCACCGGTAATCGGGCGGTTCAAAAAGACTTCAAGCAGTCGTTTGCCGTCATCTTCACCGCCAGCGGCTTTAATACGCCAGTCCTGAATAAACGGGCAGCGGACCTGGGTGATGTTCAATTCTTGTGGCACTTGAAAGCGCACTTTGCGCAGCTTGCCCTGGGCTACCTCGAAGATGACCAAATTGTCAAGCCGCAACGCCCCGGCTCTGATATTTGCTATGGTGTTGGTTCGGCTGGCAACAACCAGTTTGCCTTCCATTTCCGCCACTTGCGGTTTCCACTGAAT
Source organism: Lentisphaeria bacterium (assembly GCA_046482565.1). Classification (GTDB taxonomy): domain Bacteria; phylum Verrucomicrobiota; class Lentisphaeria; order Oligosphaerales; family MVZH01; genus JAWOEV01. The sequence goes on from JAWOEV010000076.1 coordinate 7,711, forward strand.
TGCGAACGGCTTGTCCGGCCCCTGCAGGGCGGTGAGTGTAAGTACTCCGTCGGAAACGTTGCGTTGTACCCTGAGGGCTCCGGGGAATTTGACTTCCAGGTCGGTGCGGTCACTTGAAACATTGAGTTCGCGAACGGGAGAGGAAGGGATAGAGAAGACGGCCTGACGCCATTTGTTGTTTTGGACAGCGTCCGGACGGGCGGCGAATGTGACGTTTATATCGAATTCACCTTTGTGACGAAATAACATATAGTAGAAATGTGATTTGCTGTCATAGCGCAGGGAAACCTTGTCGGCAACAGACTCAGGCAGTTCTTTTAAAACCATATTACCGGTGATCAGCGCCAGCTCACTGTTTGCTTTGCGGCATGTTGCCTCGAAAGAGAGGGTGAATGCAATGTTTTTCTTTTCAATTGTTCCGTCTATCCGCATATTCTCGATCTCGATATCCGGGGTGGATGGAGCGGCGAACAGATGCATTGAAAACAACACCACACTCAGGCTTAGAACCGTAATTGACTTTTGCATTTTCATTTCTTTTTTCCTATTTTTCTTTCCTAGATTTTTTTGTCTTTTGCTTCGCCCCTGCCTTTCATAACTTTCATATAATTTTTTCAACTGTCGTTTATCAGAAACACCGGTGCATAAGTATGCAAAAAAGGATTATTGCTCCCCAAGCAGGGATTTGGCGGTTCGGACCAGTTTTAACAGTTCTCGGACTTTTTTGTCGACGGGCAGTTTCCCCGCTACTTTTTCGAGGTAGTATTCAACGTCTTTCATGTTGCCGTGTGAAGCATATTCACTATGGCGCAAAATTTCGGCCATTTCAGCCGTACAGGCTGCCAGGAAAAACCGTGGATCCTCTTGCGGAGTGCGTTTTTTAAGGCAGGTGCTTTTTATGTGACGTGAGAATTCTTCGATTTTGTCGCTGTTAAGATCCCGATAACGGATATAAACCGTTCCGAGAGTGGCCGGGCGCTTTTGCGATATCGGCCGCAGTTGCGGTTGAAGCTCGATCTCATACAAAGCCGTGACGGATTGGCCGCTGCCTACTTCGCCGGCATCAATGGTGTCGTCCCGGAATTTATCATCGGCAATGTCCCGATTTTCGTAACCGATCAATCGGTAACGGCGAACGCGGGACGGGTCGAATTCGACCTGAATTTTTGCGTCTTTTGCTATGTACTGCAGGGTTGCGGCGAGTTGTTCGACAAAGACTTGCCGGGCCTCCTCCAGCGAGTCGATGAAAAGGTATGTACCGTCGCCTTTGTTGGCCAGTTGTTCAAGAATATCATCATTGTAGGTTCCTAGGCCGAAGCCGGCGCTGGTGAAGGTGATTCCCTGCCGTCGAAAAGCCCTGACTGAGGCAAGCAGCTTTTCACTGTCGGCGGGGCCGACATTGGCGGCACCGTCACTGCACAGGATGATGCGGTTGATGCCGCCGCTGCGGAATGACCGGGCGGCCGCTTCGTATCCGAGTTTAACGCCGCTGAACAGATTGGTGGAACCGCCGGTTTGCAGGCTGTCAATCGTGTTCTTGATTTTTTCGGCCTTTGCTGCTCGTTCCGAGTCGAGAATGAGACGCGGCCGGGTGCCGTAGGTGATCAGGGTGACCCAGTCATCCTCGTTAAGCTGCTCGACCAGCAATTTTAATGATTCCTTAACTAACGGCAGGCGGTCCGGCTGCGCCATTGATCCGGAGGTGTCGATAACAAACACCAGGTTGGCTCTTTTGCGGTTGGCTCGGCCGATGACACGTCCCTGAATGCCGACTTTGATGAGCTCCAGATTGTTGCCGAAAGGCGAGGGAGCGCCTTCAGTGAAAATGCTGAATGTGCGCTCTTTCGGAGCGGGGTAGTTGTAGTCAAAGGCATTGATGAATTCTTCCATGCGAATGGCGCCCGGGGGGGGTAATTGCCCCCGGTTAAGGAAATTGCGAGCGATGGAATAGGACGCCGTATCAGTGTCCATGGCAAAGGTTGAAAGCCGGTCTTTTCCGGTCATAACAAAGGGGTTGACCGGTAAATTACGGAAAGCTGCCTTGCCGTCACTTTCTTCTGCTTCTGCTTGTCGTGACTGAGGTTCCGGTGATTCCTTTTCGGCTCCTTTGTTTTTTGAACTTTTAACCTGTTCGGCCTGGGATTCCGACCACTCCTTTGTGCGCTGTTCGGAATCGGTGAGCCTGTCAGTTATAACGGATTTTGGTTCTGCCTCTGTTTTTTTTGCAACTGTCTTCCGAGCGTGGGTTGACCTGGAAGCTTTTCGGCGGAGCTTGCTTTTATCCGCAGCATCCCCCCCGAACCGAGTCCGGGTATCTTTGCGCCCCCCTTTTTCCCGATTACCTGAAGATTTTCCCGGCATAATTAATCTTGAGCGCGAAGGTTTTGCCAATACTTTTCCTTCAAATTCGACATTGGTTTCTCCGGCCGCCATATCTTCAGCAAAATCCACTGCCGTTTCCGTTAAGACAGTTGGTTCCTTTTCTTTTAACACTGCTGCGCTCTTGGGGCCGTCAAAACCTTTACTCTGTGAT
>JAWOEV010000123.1:0-6813 GCA_046482565.1 Lentisphaeria bacterium
GCTTTGAGCATCGGAGGCCCAACAGTCGGAGACACTTGGTCTGAGAACTGAATCCGAGGCTTCATTGCCCTTACCCGTGGGGATGCGATCGCAGGGATTCGAACCCCGTCCTCGGGCTTGGAAGGCATGCTGGAACCTGTCGATCTCTTCCGGTTTGGCCAGCCAGCCCGACACCCGCTCACGCCAGATCCTGACCAGTCCGTAACCGAGCAAGCCCGCTGAAAGACTGCCGACAGTGCTGAAAAACCAGCCCGCCGCAAAGCCATAGGTATAGCCCAGAGCACTCATCACCCCTGTCGCCGGTATCGGGAGGATGATGTCGCTGATCAGGAGCAGTATTCCGATCAGCCAACCATACGATTTTACGTCGCGGAACCAGCGGGCGATTGCTTCCTGGTCAAACAACGTTTCAAATGCATCCCCCCATAAAAAAAATGTAAACAGGCAGAAAAAACCGAAAATAACGGCAATAGCAGTAAGTTTCAGAGTGAATTTCAATAGGGAGCTATGCGTTTGAGTCTGAATAATCTTTATTCCAATCCGAAATGGCGCATTTTGAGGAAAAGTGTGCCGGTGTCAATGCCGAGCCGTCGGGCGACGGCTGAGCGATTACCGTTGTGGTCTCGGAGCGCTGAGCTGATAACACTTTTTTCAATATTCTCAAATTCCGTAATCCCAAGGAGATAGTGTGGCAGGTGCTCGCATTGAATTTTATTGCCTTTGCATAAAACAAAGGCATGGTGTATTATATTTTTCAATTCCCGGATATTACCGGGAAAGTCGTGTCGCATGAGTACATCAAACACTTCGGTCGCGACATTTTCTATGTGATTGCCTTTTTCAGCATTCAACCGGCGACGGAAATGTTCAACCAGAAGCGGAATATCACAGAGCCTTTCTTTGAGCGGAGGGAACTCCAGGCTGAGCACATTAAGCCGGTAGTAGAGATCCTGCCTGAAGCTACCATCTTGGACGAGGGCATCCAGAGGTTGACTGGTTGTTGCCACGATGCGAGCGTTCGTGGTTTCCGGCTCGGTTGACCCCAACGGCACATAAGCCTTTTTCTGAAGAACGCGTAGCACCCGTACTTGCATAGCCGGAGAAAGATCGCCGATTTCGTCTAACAACAAAGTCCCGTTCTCGGCCAGAGCAAAAGCTCCATCCCGCCCCCCATGCGCGTGCCTTTTTTTAGAGCCGAAAAGTTCCGATTCCAGAAGTGCCTCGGGCAGAAGGGCGCAGTTGACCGTGATATACTGACCTTCCTGCCTGTTGCTGAGGTTGTGAATAACGTTGCCCAATAAACTTTTGCCAGTTCCGTTGGCTCCTTCTATTAGTGTCGGGAGATCGGAAGCTGCCAGATTCGGAAGCAACGCAAAAGTCTTGTGCATTTGCGGGTGACAACTGACAATGTCATTAAAATTATGCGAATTTTCAATCTGCCGCCGCAATGCTTCCTCGTTAGTAACATCCCGGAAGGTCGTAATACCGCCTTTACGGTCACCGCTTTCTCCCCGCAACGATCTGGCGTTAATAGATAAAGTTGCTGAATGTCCGTTGCGATCAATGATATTGATTCGGTGGTCAGTTATGGTCTCCCTCTTTTCAATGGCCGCCTCAAGCAAGCAACCCTCCCCACAGACTTCTGCGCAGAATATATCGCAACACGGCTGACCGATAGCTTCTTCCACCCTGAAACCGGTTATACGCTCGGCCTCTCGGTTAAAAAAGTTGATGTTCTTTTGGGAATCAACGGTAAGAACTCCTTCGACAAGGCAATCCAATATTCCCGAAAGCTGTTCTAGGTCGACGTTCTGGTCGGTGAAATGTTTACGTTGAATCATTGATCTATCACTTTTTCAGTGAGACTAAAACCTTTTCGTAGGCCCGGATCATTTTGGCAATCGTCCCACTGGCATTCTGGAAAAACTCATCTATATAACTATAATACGTATATATGTATATATGTATATATGTTTATAACTTAATTGCAAACTGCGATCTTGTTTGGTGATTAACATAAAACAGTGTTTACCGGATCGCAATTGCCTGAGCGGCTACAGGAACGGAGTTGTAACCCCCACTTTCCCGCCAGCTGAATAGAGCCATGAACGGCACTGTTCTCTATTTGCGTTTTCTGGTGAAAAAAACTTGGGACTTAACCCTGATGGGAAAAAAACAAGAAGTAAAAGTCACGTTTCAGCCGAGTGGAAGAACGATATATGTCCTTCCGGGAACTTTGATGCTGGAGGCTGCGGGGCGAGCAGGATTAATTCTGCAGACACCGTGCGGCGGGGCCGGGACCTGCGGAAAATGTAAGGTGCGGGTGCTTGAAGGTGAATGTCCGCCTTCTGCCGCCGCTAACGACTTGCTTACGTCAGAGCAGATCGAAAAAGGATATCGCCTGGCATGTCAAGCTTATATTGAGGAGGATTCGGTAATTGACGTGCCGCTCGAATCACGGTTTGAAGCCACAGACCAGATACTGACCAGACACGGAGGTAAACAGACCGTACTGCGCCCGGTTGTCAGGAAGCAATCTTTCAAATTGAATGAACCAAGCAGTGCGGATGCGTTGTCCGATGCATCCCGGCTCCGGTCCGAGATCGGCGAGGTCAACATCCCCCACCGGTTGCTGCACAATCTACCGGGCTTTCTGCGTTCCAACGACTGGCACGGGATCGCGGTAATTGCTCAGGACCGGCTTTTAGCGATAGAGAAGGGCGATACTACCGGAGAATTATACGGCGTTGCGGTTGATTTAGGAACCACAACTATGGTCGGAACGCTTTTTGATCTCGCAAGCGGCAAAGAGAAAGCGGTCCACTCAGCAATGAATCCGCAAGTAGCATTCGGCGACGACGTAATCGCGCGCATCTCCCGAGTTCGTGAAAACCACGGCGCTCTGGCAGAAATGCAACAGGAAATCTTGAACGCCATGAACTCGCTCGTCCAGAGTCTCGGCGATAAAGGGGGAGTGAACCCACAGCATATATATGAATTGGTACTTGCTGGCAACTCAACCATGCAGGAGCTCTTTTGCGGTCTTGATCCGTCAGCGTTGGGTGAGGTGCCGTTTGTTCCGGCATTCGATGAGGCACTGACAATACCGAGCGCAACGTTCGGTTTAAAGCTGAACGCGGGAGCGGAGGTCTTCGTATTTCCACAGCTTGGCGGCTTTGTCGGGGGGGATACTGTGGCGGGTATGCTGGCGTCCGGTATGGACAAAGTAAACAGGCCCACTTTGCTGGTGGATATCGGTACGAATGGCGAGATTGTTCTGGCTCACAACGGTACACTGCAGGCGACTTCCACAGCGGCCGGACCGGCCTTTGAAGGCGCTCGGATTGTCCAGGGAATGCGGGCGACAGCGGGGGCAATTGAAAAAGTTGTTATTGCTGAGGACGTGGCGCTCAATGTAATAGGCAATACCGCGCCGGTCGGAATTTGCGGGACCGCACTGATTGATGCCGTTGCTGAATTACTGCGTCAGGGATTAATCGAAGAGACAGGACGCATCCGGCCTGCAACCGAGGCACCTAAAAATACACCTGAGTCTCTTTTGTCCCGCTTGGAAACCAAGGATAATGAAACCAACTTCCTGTTGGCTTCGGCGGCAGAAACCGGTTCAGGTGAACCTATTTACCTGTGGCAGAAAGATGTCCGCGAACTGCAGCTGGCCACGGGAGCTATACGGGCGGGGATCAACATAATGTTGCGCCGGGTTGATATCGCGCCGGAAGACCTGGGAAGCGTACTTCTGGCCGGTGCTTTCGGTAACTTTATACGGCGAACCAATGCCCGGCGTATAGGGTTGCTACCGCAAATTTCCTGCGAGCGTATTAACTTTATCGGCAACGCGGCTTCACTGGGTGCCAAACATGCCTTGCTGAGTGAAGACGAAAGAGAACGAGCCGAGAATTTGCGTAAGCAAAGTGAACATGTAGATCTTTCACTTGATCCAGAATTCCAGATGGAATTCGGAATGGCAATGATGTTTCCCGCCGGAGATGTGGATTCATGAACGCAAGAATCCCCCTCCCACGCCGAGAAAAGTTTGAAGATGCGCTCCTGTGAGATCAGTTGTGTTTCTGACAGCCCTGTATTCGCTTATAAATATTTGCATTTTCTCAAAGCTTCAGTACAGTAATTTTGATCAAGATAATTATTGTTTAAGCAGGATTGGGATATATGCAAATTGGTGTTTTGACAATTGGCACAGAAATATTAATCGGCCATACAGTCAATACGAATCTTACCTTTGTCGGTGATACTCTCGCAACCGCTGGTTACACCGTGTCGCGCGAAGTCTGCATAGAAGATAACCCGGAGACGATTCGGGCGGCGGTACAAGCGGAACTTCAACTGGTTGACATATTGATAACTATTGGCGGCCTCGGTCCCACGCGTGATGACATGACGCGACAGATTATCGCAAAAACCCTGGACAGGGACTTGCGGGTGGATGAAGCCCTAGCCGATACGATTCGGGCATATTTGAAGAAGCGTCATGTAAAAGTCAATGAAAATCAGGCTCGCAACCAAGCCGCTCTACCTGAAGGCGCCGATGCCCTGGATAATGAGAATGGGACGGCACCGGGTATTTGGTGCCCCTGGGATGATGACAAGCTGGTAATTATGCTTCCCGGACCGCCCCGCGAATTGCGGCCGATATTCAAAGAAAGGGTCATGCCCCGGCTGATAACCAGGTTTGCACCTGCAGCCGAACGACGCCTGTTGAAAGTTTGTGGTATTCCTGAATCGACTGTTGCGCAAAGGGTTGAAGATATTCTTGATGCCAAATACCCGCGGATTGAGATTGCCTATTGCGCGCGCCCCGGCGCAGTCGATATTCGGTTAACCGAAAAGATTACAGACCGGCAAAACATTGACAACGCGGTTAATGATTTAAAAGTTGCATTCGGCGATGCGGTACTTGATGAAGACGCCGAGGACAGCGCTGAATCGGTAGCTGAGTTGTTGAAACGCCGAAAATTGGGGCTGGCCACGGCTGAATCCTGCACCGGCGGCGGAATTGCCAAGCGCTTTACTGACAGACCGGGAGCCTCAGAATATTTACGCGGCGGATTCGTCTGTTACGTAAATAGCTGGAAAATGGAGATACTGGGAGTAAGCGCCGCTACCTTGGAAGCGTGCGGGGCTGTAAGCGCGGAAACAGCAACAGAAATGTTGGACGGTCTGTTGCGTCGACCTGACGTAGATGCCGGTATTGCCGTAACCGGCATTGCCGGGCCGGGTGGGGGAACGCCGGAAAAGCCCGTGGGGTTGGTCTTTATTGCCACCGGTATCCGTGACAGAAGGGAGGTTGAACGCTATATTTTCCCAGGCGATCGTAATAATGTACGCATGAGAACTGTGGCTGCGGCAATCAACCAATTGCGACAGCAACTAATAGATTGATTTTCTAAAAAAATAAATACAAAAGAGGACTAATTAAAATGGCTAAATCACAGACGGCAAAGAATCCGGCCGAGGCCAAAGACAGAAACCTACAGTTAGCGGTTGGACAAATTCAAAAGGAATTCGGAGAAGGTGCCATAATGCGTTTGGGCGATCGATCACACCAGGATGTTCCCAGCATTAGCACAGGTGCCTTGTCATTGGACATTGCCCTCGGTATCGGCGGCGTCCCCAGAGGACGGGTCACAGAAGTCTATGGGCCGGAAGCATCCGGTAAAACAACTGTCTGCCTGCATATAATTGCCAATGCTCAGAAAGCCGGCGGCGTATGTGCCTTTATTGACACAGAAAATGCGTTGGACCCGCAATATGCCAAAAAAATCGGCGTAAACACTACGGATCTGCTCGTTTCACAACCTGATTGCGGCGAAGATGCGTTGAATATTGCCGAGACGCTGGTGCGTAGCAATTCGATCGACGTATTGGTAGTGGACTCGGTTGCCGCTTTAGTGCCACGGGCTGAAATCGAAGGACAGATGGGGGATACGCATGTCGGCCTACAGGCACGCCTTATGTCGCAAGCTCTCAGAAAATTGACTGGTGCAATCAGTAAAAGCAGAACCAGTGTGATTTTTACGAACCAGATACGCGAAAAGATCGGAGTTATGTTCGGCAATCCCGAAACTACCCCCGGCGGTCGCGCTCTGAAGTTCTATTCATCCGTTCGGATTGAGATACGCCGGGTTGCCACCATTAAAGCGCCAAGCGGCGAAGCGATGGGTAACCGCGTGAAGACCAAGGTCGTCAAAAACAAAATGGCGGCACCATTCCGAATCGCCGAATTCGACATCATGTACTCCGAAGGGATATCCCGAGCCGGATCCATTCTGGATGTGGCTACTGATATGAAGCTGCTTGAAAAACGCGGTTCCTGGTTTTCTTTCAACGACGACCAGATAGGGCAGGGGAGGGAGCAGGCTAAGGCCGCCATTGCTGAAGACAAAGAGTTGCAGGATACAATTCTGGCCGAGATTCGTAAAATGCTTAGTGATTCAGATGTACAATTACCGGAAAACCTGACCGGGGCATCGAGTGACAACGGTGAAGACGATGGCGAAGACGAGAAAGCTTCAGAAGAAGAATAATGGCCAGTTCGCGCGGTTTTAGCTGACTGCTAAAAAGAACCGTCATAGCGCCCGATTTGCAACTCGATAATGCAGGGTGTCTAACTAGACGCCATGCGAAAAGGTATCGCGCCCCTGTTGGGAGTGGCGGTTGCTCTTCTCGGGGTTTTCGTGTTGTCATGCACTAGCGTCGGCCTCCACTTCCCTTGACGAATTGGAGCCAGCGGTCGGAATCGAACCGACGACCTGCTCATTACGAGTGAGCTGCTCT